>CAILAO010000493.1 GCA_903832105.1 uncultured Pseudomonadota bacterium
AACTCTCAGAACTCTACGTCTAGCTTCTTCCGCTGCGGCTTCAAGTTTGTCAAAGAATTGCCCCCAGCTCGCACTGGTGATGCTCTTTGCGAGATGTTTGTTCTTTAGCATGCTAGCTATTTCAAGGTGTTCGATGTAAATAATACCGTAATTCTGGACGTAATGACGTGCTGTCTTGGTGATGAAATCTTTCCGTTTATTAGTGACCCTCTCGTGGCATTTAGCAACTGCAAGCTTTGCTTTCTTCCTATTGCTAGAAGCCAGCTGTTTTCGATTTAGACTGCGCTGCTTTCGACGAAGTTCCGGTTGTGCTTTCTCATAGAAGCGCGGATTCTCAATGGCATTGCCATCACTATCTGTCAAGAAGACCTTCAGACCTAAGTTAATACCAACCTCGGTTGTAGAGAGGGGCAGTATCTTCTCGGGTACATCATCACACGAAAAGTTAACAAACCACTTTCTGGAGGCGGAACGCTTAACCGTCACGGTCTTTATATTACCCTCGATAGGTCGGGACAGGTGTATTTTTAATCTCCCAATTTTTTTGATAGCAAAGTTACGGCCATCTAGAGACCAACCTCTTTTGCTAGGAAAAGTAAAAGAGTCATAACGATCACTACCTTTATACCTAGGATAGCCTGGCTTCTGCCCCTGCTTAACTCGCCTAAAAAAACTCTTAAAAGATTTATCTACACGTCTCACAACATCTTGTAGGACTTGCGCTCCGACATCTTTATATTGTAAAAACTCAGCCTTTAAAACAACTAACTCGTTTGCCTGGTTGACCCAATCGACACGCTTGCCACATCGTCCCCAAGCATCTTTACGTTGCTCTATGCAAGCATTATAGAGATCTTTACAGAGCCACAACCAACCGTCAAGTCTTTTCTCTGTTGATTGGCTGACCTTCGCTCTATATTGAAAGGTCTTACGCATTAAACATCCAGTTCAATCTCATACATATTTATTAACAACATCAATGCGGGGTGGGCCGCCAAAAGATGTCACGAAATATGAATTGATCAACAAACTATGGCGTCACTATAAAGCAAATTTGGCAAAAATGTCAAGGAATTAGTCTGGATGCGGACTTGCGTTACGCCACATTTCAGAATATCAACTCGATTCGTGAGTGACAATTACACAGGTCCATGAACCTAAGCCTGAATATCATCTTCAAATAGAAATTCGTGATACAGATCAAGGAACCAAGCCTGAGCCTAGTAAACAAGTTTTTGAATCTTCAGATTACTCATATAATCCTAGCGACTTTAATGCTCTCATATAATGTAAGGAACTTGTCTCTTTTAAATTTGGTAACACAAAAATGGTCACCCGGTTCTCTAACTGACATTTATGGCAAGTCTTCTTAATTCTGATGCTAAATCAGATTCACGATGTCGCTGAACTTCAGCTTCAATTTCTAGGAAAGACGGTGAAAAACCTCTATAGCGTTCAGAGTCTTGGCTTACCACTATGCAAATTTCAAAGATATCAAAAATTTGGTAATGTCCCTATTTAGTTGACATAGGTCATTTCCTTTTGTTAAACACACTCCTGGTCGAATTCCAGTTTCTCCAGGAGGTGCGCAATGAGCGAGAT
>CAILAO010000494.1 GCA_903832105.1 uncultured Pseudomonadota bacterium
ACGGTCACGCTTCGTCAGAAACTCGCGTTCTCGTCTTTCCGCATCAACATATCTCTTGAAGGTCAGAGGTTTTTCTTTAAACCACTGACCAATTGCGTCCCTTACCCGTACAAGATAGCGCATAGACCCATCTTTTGCTTTTCGTTTTACTATGGCCATTTACTCTCCTCCTTCTTGGAGGACAGTCTTTCGGCGGCAATGTATTCAGTTTTCAATGAACATTTTGCCCCTTCCGGGCTGGGATACTGTTTAACATATTTATTTTGCTCTCGAAAAGAATCAATATCTAACGCTTTGATTTCACTCGACTTACTAAATTGGTTCAGGTCGTCTTCTGTAAAGACCACTCGCGAACCGTGCTTTCGATAGGTAATGCGTCGTTGATGAACGAGACCGTATATTGTCGAGGAGGCGAGTCTTAATATTTCTGCGGCTTCTTGGATGGTGTGGAATTTCATACTAGTCACCTCCATCAGAACTTCTTATGGATCTATGAATTGCCGTTAGTTTTTTTGGATCAAACTTTTTCTTAATAAGTTCTATGAGCAATTTTTCGCGGTATATAACTTTGCTAATCTTAGGGAGAAGGATGTCGATATCTTTGGTTTCAAGCGAGTCTTCGGCAAACACTATGTTTTCTCCAGGATACAAATCCAAATGAACAAGAAACACTAAGGTAGGCGACGTCGTTAAAAAGCCGATGAGCTTAATTTTTAGGCCACCAAAAACTTCGTTAAGGTCCTTAATAAACTTCGTTTCACGTTCATTTAATTGGCAATGCCTTAAAAGCAGCTCGTTATTAGCGGTAATCTCTTTGGCTAGGTCAGGAGGGATTGTTCCGGTTTCGGAGTGGTATTGAATCTTCGCATCACCCGCTTCGATCCAAAAGCCAATCTTAAAGCTGTCGAGCTTTCTTAAAAACGAGCGATTATCGGTTAGTGTATTTGTTGGAGAGCGCGGTGATGGAATACGTTCCGCGAAAATGATCCTGTCATTGCTATAGGTATACGGAAGTTTATCGTGACTATATATTCCTCGTTTTTTACCTGCCAAAAACTCGTTGTAAAGCGCAATGAAGGACGTCTTTAGATTATCTACATCGGTGCTTAACTTTGCTTTATCGCAGAAGGTGGACCACCCACCTAGGCGGTTGAGAGTGCGTGCGGTGATGTCATCGAGCTTAGGAGGTAAGTCGGGCCCGACTGTTTCAACAAGCTCAAGAATCTCCTGAAATCGAGTACGAGGGTCATATTCTTTAAGGTTCGAAGCTGAACTTGAGCTTGATATAGAGTTTTGAGAGGTTTCGTCGGTTTCGTCAGTATGTTTTCCTGAATCTAAATCTTCAAAATATGCTAATACATTTTCTTTCCCCTGGGTTGTGTCAGTTTTGTCAGTAACTTTCTCTAGATTGTGAAACTCACAATTTCTTACTTCAACCTCTGTTTTTGGGTATGGTACCGGAATATCGTCTCGTAAACCCGCCTCTTTTTTAGGAGGGCTTTTCCAACGCCTTATATATTCAGGCATTTTCACGCTCCTTAGTTCCTTTTAAATCTGGATGAAGAAGAATTTTAAACGTTGGACGACCGCCCACGGCTGAACTTTTACATTCAGTCATTTGTAGCCAATTAAGATGTTCAAGTGTCTCTAAAGCGCCTTCAACACGTTCTTTTGTATTTAGCGAACTCCAGCCTATCCGCAGGATATCCCTCCCAGTGTCCCCATCTTTGACTTTCCCTTCTTTTATTTTCTTGGCGAGTGTATGAGCGGCTTTAAGGTCTAATGACTCGGTAATGTTATACAAATATTTCGCGTGCGCTTTCAGATAGTCGTACCAATCAGCTGCTAATTCCAAGCTCTCAAGGGATACGGAATTGTCTTCATTGTCTCCAGAGACAAAACCGACAAGATGAAAAGCTAAAGCTAGAGCGGGAATTGTGGAGCGTCCCTTTTCAAGATAGGACACATAAAGAGTTTCCGACTCTAGGGTGTGTATTTCTCTTTCAAGGTCGTCGATAATCTCATAGAAACGATCTTGCGCTTCTTTTGAAAAATGCAGGACTGCTGTTGCAACTTTTTTCCCTGTCAGTTTCTCGTTGTCGAAATTGCTTAATGATGTAAAAACGTTTGAAACGTTAAACTCAGCGAAAGCGTCAGGGACTTTGTCTTCCGATTTGTACTGCTTACTAAAATCAGGTGAAATAATAAGCTGAAATCGTGGTACAAAACCGTCCCCATCTTTAGCGTTTTGCTTTACTTGTTTTACGACATGCTCCATGATGGCGGTCTGTACTCCGCCAATGATCATTACAAATAGTGCCGGGACATATGTTGTCCCCCTGCCAATTCGATCAGTCTTTTCGAGCTGATTTCCGTTCCATGCTTTTAGAAAAAATGCTCTGTCGGCTTCTCTTCCTTTCTTTTCAAAAGTTGCAAGAAGGGACGTGATTTCGTCAATCGATAGGAGTATTCCGTTTGGATTCTTGGTTAGTAATTCAGCGAGCTTTTCAATCGTGGCATCGGTTGTTAGGTGTCGCCGTTCAATTGGCGTGGACTTTATTAAATCCTCTTCAAGCTTCCGGAGATTGCATTCTAAAACATTGGGATCTTCTTTCGATTTTATTTTTTTTAGTTCTTTATTAATCGCTTCCATTTTGGCCAGAATTACCTTACGTTTCGGAGATGCGATTTTTTCTTCTTCAATAAAAGCAACTCTTGATTCTCTCTCAAGCTCTTCGATGAATTTTAAAGCGTTGTTTAATGCGGGGCTCTTTTTCGTGCCAGGTCTCGATACAAGCGCACACCAAAGGCAAGCTAAATAAACCTTCCAGCCGGTATCTAAACGTTTTGGGAATATGGCGCACTTTCGCCCTATAACGGAAGCTATTGCTGAAACGAGCGGAACTGCAATACATTCTAGTGGGGCGCCAAGGCGCGAAGCACTATCGATGATATAAGGAGCAAGTGGGCTTGGCAGCATATCAGCAGTCATCGTAGGCGGAAGTGGCATAATTTCTGGTATTTCTTTCATCGGAGGCCATTTATTTTCGCTTTGATCGGTTGTTTGAGGAGGGCGGTGTGACTTACGCAAATCTTCCATGAGCTGTGATGCTTCCCGCTGTTTTAAAGCAATTATTGGCTGACTGCTATTAAGTGCGTCATCAATACCTTTATTATTCAGATCCATGTTTCAACCTCCGTATTGAATCCCAGGCTTTTTATCTCGTCGAATGCCGCTATTAACGCTCTTGCGACATCGGGATTGGTTTTGAAATCCATATCAAACGCTAACCGGACTGTTTCAGGTTTCAGTGATTTTAAAACAGGAATAGCCATTCTCCAGCTTAAGATTCCTGGAATCGAAATGGTGGGAGTGCCGCTTAGTACGGTAGCAATATCAGCCTTTAATTCTCCCTCTGTTATTCTTATTAATTTTGAGTTAAAATCGAATGCGAGTGGAAAGTGGAGGGGGTGCCCAGGACTTTTCCCGCCGTGACTTTTGGAGGAAAGATAGCTATATCGAGAACTAGTCGAGCTATAGCATCTTATTTTCAGAGCGACGATTCTTGCGGATGGATCACGGACGGGGATTAAAAGTCCTGGGCACCCCCCAATGACAAAAACTCCGCGACTGTCTTTATACATACCCGGAATGTCTTTACAGATATGCTCTCCAAACAGATGTTGGAGTTTTAACGCAAGCTGTCGTCGTCTTAGAAGTGAATAAGATTTGTATTGATTCGTTGATATTTGTGAGTCTGTAAGCCCTCGTTTTAGAAGGTTTTCTTTGTGGAACTGTCCAAGGTCTAGATTTGAAAGCAAGCAGGAGTAGGCTTCATTTAGTTGTGATGCTGAGAGTTGAGTTGTAGCGACCACCGGATTCAAGGGTTTTGTGGCATTTCGCGTATAAGTTGTAGAAGGGTGTAGGAAGTGGAGCCAATACTCTGTACCGGTTGTGTCAAGTCGATATATCCCGGAACCAGTGTTTCTGCGGCAACAGATGATATTTTGTTCCTTATCGAATGAACACCAATGGTTGTTACCACACTTAGGGCACGGAAAATTTTTAGAAACTTCGTAAAACATTAATTGTCCTTGTATAGAAAAGTGCCCGCGAAACCGCAAAACCCGCCCTTTTTGGTTTTAAAAAGAAACACGACTCCGTATTCAGTAAGAACCATTCCTACCGCCCAATCGATTATTCTTTTAGATTAGATATTGATGCTTTTAAGTAAAAAGTAATCTGAACCAACTAACTGCTGTTCCTATCTGAAGACGACAAGATACTTTCGATTAGTTTTTCCTCAAAACCGAGTCTTATAAGCCCGCGTCGAATTCGTTCGATTAGACGACTCCCGGGACGCAAAACTCCGTTGAAAATAAGACTCATTGTTGCTGGGTTTAATTGGTTTGCGGCTCGGGCTAAATCGACCTGTCGCCAGCCTTTGGTTTGCATGTATCTACTCAAAAGTGGTATATTCATGATATCGATCTCCTATCTATTTATGTTGTTTATTACCTTTTAAATAAGAGGTCAAATCAAATCGTTGACTTTTCGATACTTACACCTTAGGCTCGTTATGTAAAACAAAAGTGGTATTCAAGGAAGGTAAAATATGAGCGATCTTCAAAAGAAAGAATCCAAGTATTTAGAGCTTATCGGTAAAATGTTTGCCGAGCTGAAAAAATCAGTATCTGACGGGCAAAGAAAAAGTGGAAAGAAAGCAAACTTCGAAATTGGGCAAGAAACCTTTGGTAGGCTGATGTCTATTGTTGGGGGATGGGGTAAGTTTGATGAGAAAAAGCGCAAAGAAGCGCTGCATAGACATCTTCAAAAAATGCCTACAGCTTCAAAAAGGCTCACTGATTGTTCAGTAGATCGACTATTTCGCTCTATTGGCAGGGTGTTCTGCTTCTGTGCACCGACCGCGAATATGGTCAGTTTATGTGAAAAGTTCTGCATGTTACGCGGAAAACCTTTCATCGCTGAAAAGCTTATATGTCAGGTAAGAGGTGATCAGCAGCGTTTCATATCAATAAATTTTCTTGAATTGCTTAAAAGAAGTGGTTCATCGGCAGCAATTACCGAATATACGAGAAGCGGTACCATAACTCCACATGTGTTAACTCTGTTGTTTGAATTTCGACAGGGCATTGTTGCTAGATTCGCTGAAAAATGGAGCAATACTTTTAGTGAAATATTGCAGTTCTCCGAAATCCAGTATGGAGAAACAGCACCTGATGAAAATACAAAGTTATTGAACGTTATGAAATGCCAAGTCTTTAATATTAATATGATAACTTTGACAAATGAAAATGAATTAAAAAGAGGATTTGCCGAGATTGAAGAATTTGTTGACGAACCGATACCCTCGACTCGTATAGCGCGTCTAAAAGATTTTTGTTTTAAACTCGTAAGACTTCCCCTCACAACATCCAACAATTGGATATCATTTGTTGGAAATATTCCGAAAATAGATCCATCACTGATTGAAGATCGCAAAAATGAAATCAAAGTGATTATGTCTTCGTTGAATAAGGAAATTTCGCGATATTCTAATGAGGAACATGTCCTGTTACGGAAGAAGTTAGACTTTGCTTTAACATACCCGGAAAAAATATTTGATCTTAAAGAGAGATTGTCTTTTTGTGACTAATTTTTGTGCTGAGATGGCTCACAGAAATCAAAACGCAATTTATAAAGGGCTTTTGTATGATGAGGCATGAAAAGATTAAAGGGCATTGTCCGATGGTAAACACTGTCGAACAAGAAAACGCGTCTTTACATGAGCTTTTTGTTCGTCAAATGGCTGTGACACATCCTGCAATCAAACAAAGTCAGGAACGTGCTGTAGGAGACGTGGAAATGTCTTTTAGAAACATTTCACCTAATAGCGAAGTTGAGAGAATGTTAATTTCTCAGATTATTGCAACTCATAACCTTTCAATGAATCTCCTCTCGAAATCGTCTTTCGCACAAGATGATGGATTGACTTCAGTCCTCGCGTCAGCAAGCGCAAAATTGATGAAGGTTTTCTGTATTCAATTGAATACTCTTGAAAAGCTTAGGAATCAAGGCCAACAAAAGGTTATCGTGGAGCACGTCCACGTGCATCAGCGTGGACAGGCAATAGTTGGTCAAGTTGGGGGAGGGGTGTAGTATGGGGGACGCAGAAAAAATTTGCAATGAACCCCATGCACCCGAAAGTCATTCTAGCGCAAGCTGGAGAATCAAAAATTTGGCAAATTGCCCAAAGTGTAGCGCACAGACTCGAAACCGCACCTCTTGTCGTAACCTTGCGATGAAGAACGGGCGATGCAGAATGCACGGCGGAAAGAGCGCCGGACCTAAGACAAAAGAAGGCTTGGAACGATCACAAAAAGCCAGATTGAAGCATGGGCGGTACTCAAAAGAGGTTAAAGATGTTCTTAGAAAAATCAGAGAAGTTGGAGTGGCTTTAAAAAGCATCAGAAATCATGAAGCTAAATATGCTCACAAGAAAGATTGAATCTAGTTACTAAAAAGAGGTGTTATTCCAGGTACTTGAACTTCCAAATAGGTAGTCCCGATGCAATTATTATCTTTGGTAACCTCGCCGCAATATTGTTGCCATATACGACCTGTTTTTGTATCTAGAAGAAAATGTCTTTCTGGAAATTTAGATTGAGTGAATAGGAGCTGAGGCGCAGAAAAAACTTGAAATCTCCCTACCTCTCTCGAAATGTTATCCATTTTGATTTGAAGGCTAGCTTGGAGATTGGCAAGCTTAGTTGAGACGAAAATACAAAGGCATGCAATTCCTAAAAAAATCCCAAGAAACAAGTATAGATTTTGTTTTTGCATTACAATCACCATTTTAACTCTTAATTGTTTTCATGAAAGATATCTTAAAGTCATTGCTTATCAGAAACTCCGATCATTATAGTCGTTTCGATATTTGAGAGACACAAACTGTCTTCTTTCGCTGGTTGATGCGAAACAAGTATAGAAACCATCTTTCCATTGACAACGATATCTCGCGAATAATCTTCGACGTAGCCGGCAGGGTCAGGAGTTTCTTTCATACATTCTGGATCTGCGCTTTCTTGCTTAGTATTATAGGTTAGAGCCTCGGCTTCAATTGACCCTGAATTGGTTCCGGTGCAGGCTTCATTGTCGGCTATTGCGAAAGCATTTTCTTTTCCTTCGTAACTATCTTTTTCATTGGTAATCGTTTTTGTTCCCTTAAAAGTAAGTTCTCCCCTGTTGTCAGAGGTTACAGAACTCTTGCACCAGTAATCGAAGTAAATTTTCGATAATTTGAACTTCCCAATAAATCGCGGATCAAGTTCTTGCCCGTCCCATGTTTCTGAATCAGACTTTTTGTAAACACTGACTATTGAGTCTTTCTGCGAGGTTCCGTTTGAATCGGAATAGGTAAATTCAGCTTCAGTGTGTAGTTTTTCGCCTTCGAGAAATACCTTCTGGGAGGAATCTTCAACTTTCATAGCACTCGGTACTTTTCGTTCACTATTGAAACAACCTCCTGAAATCATTCCAGCGAAACCTTCGGTGAGGATAAGATTACCGTTTTCAAGTGTGACTTTGCCGCTTTCATATGCAGTGCAAACGTCCGAATATTTTGAGCCAGCAATAGAAATCGTGGAAGCCATATAAGCTAAAAAGTACGTGGAGTTCGCTCTTATAATTAGTTTATTTGTTCCGGTAATGCTGATTGCATCGCTTTTGTTTTTAGAACTCATTGTTTCAAGTAGCCACTCACCTTGAATCGATTTTAGGTCAGTTACTGGTTGGAGATTTGCTTCTTCTTCGTTGCTCTTTATTTTTCCACAACCGCACAGGAACAGAACAAACACGATTGGCGCTAAAAAACTAAATTTTGACATGGGTTGCCTCCACTTTTCGCAGGTGATTTTCTTAATAATAGTAGCGTATCAAAACACGCATAATACGTCCATCAGTAGGAATAATGCGCCATCTAACAAAAGCTACTCCTTATCGTTAATCTAATACGAAAAGGGGTATACGATGACTCAACCGTTAAAATCTATTGTTTCCAGGAACATTAGATCGATTCGCATACGAGAGGGCCTATCTCAGTTGGCTTTGGCGGAGAAGTCGGGTCTTAGTGTTCGGTATATAAGCAGGGTTGAGAATGACCCACCAGATATCACTCTTTGTAACATTGAGCGGATTGCTAAAGGGCTTGGAGTTGCCCCCTCAGAACTTCTAAAAAGCCTGACAGATGAGCTTCCTAAACCAAATAAGAAAACGATTGAAGCAATCGATCATGTTATGAGGCTTCTTGCTGCATATAAAGAGATGAGTTAAGAAATCTGAAGATTCTAGATTAAAGTGAAAAATTAATGTAAGGGCTGTTGCCTGATACGCAGACCGGACTCTGAAATGACCGCAAGTTTAGATTTTAATTCAAAGGATAATATCTCTTTGAGATGAGCTTTGACAAACTCAAGAACTTGACCCTTACCATGACTGGGCGGACGAAATAGCACGATTCCAGCATATTTTGATGGCGGATACTTTCGAATATCGGCAATGCCTTTGTCTAAAGTACAAAAAATTCGTTGCTCATGTTCAACGGTTTTCATTAAAGAAGAATCGGGACAGCCGGATAAGCCTTCGTCTTTAACCGAATCCGCATCATGACCGAGTAGGCGCAGTTCCTCTGTTATCTCAACGGGTAGATTTTCGTCGATTTTAAACTTCATGGGTGATCGGAATCAGACTTTCTTCACGGGCGAGTTCAGCGGCATAAATAATAGCAGCAACGATATGTTCGGGGATAAGAGATGGATAGCTTTTCAGAATTTCCTCATGAGTCAAACCCTCTGCCAAAGAGTCGAGAATAACTGTCACTAAAATCCTGGTCCCTTTTGCGCACAATTGACCATGGCAGACATCTTTGTTCGTGACTAGATATTGTCGCCAATTTAGTTTTTTCATAAGTCAACCTCCATGCTTCCATCCCCTATATAACATACAATGGGTCAAGATTTCAGGATTTTCTTGATGGAGGAGACGATTTCCGCTTCTTTTCCGTCCATTTCCTCATCCCGAAAGCTCGTCAATAACCTTGCTATCTTCCTCCAGGAGGCGTTGGTTA
>CAILAO010000495.1 GCA_903832105.1 uncultured Pseudomonadota bacterium
TCCTGCATGCTGCGTCCTGAAGGCCGGGACTGGAGCCAATTAAAATGCGTTTACCCTGGGGAGTAGGAATCAACACTCCTTAAGCAGATGTCAACATGCTAGACACGTCTAAAATAGTTGGCTTCTCAATACTTGATTAGCTAATACCTCGAAAATAAAGCGGAAATCTGAAATTTTGCCCAAAAAAGCTTCGGCACTATAGTTGCTTATAAGCATTTACCTTAGTCTGTTATGTCGCGGACTGAGGTGTGCCTTTGATGGTTTTATATAATGAGGAAATGAAGCGATGGGGATTGTTCTTATTCGCAATTCTAACCGAAGAACAGTAAGAAGTATTCTTCTAGGCTTTTTTCTCCTACAATTTACGACCTCATGTTTTTTGGTCAGTAAATCAAAGTCGTCATCGGCAAGTCTTCCCAATTATCTTCGTTTGACAGGACAGATCGTGACCGAGGGCGAGGTCCCTGTTCCAAGCGCTTCAATATTTGTCGAGGGTTCCGATGCAGTCATAACAACATCAAATGCAGATGGATCATTTGAGATTTTATTAGACGAAACCTCGATAAACCGAGTAGCTGGAAGCTTACAAGGTGGGCGGAGTTCTTTTTACTGCTTCTTTGAGCAGATGAGTACGCCGACTCTCGCAGGGGTGAGCCCGATCATCGGACTTACAGAAAGAGGAGAGAAAAATCTTGGCAAGATTGTCATAAAGGCTGCTGCGTCGATTGAAGGAATCGTCCTTGGCATATCATCCGGGCAAGATGTCGGACCTGTCGCGAATGCAACGATTAGCGTGGGGCGCGGCAAAGTACTTAGTCAAAGTGACGGTAGTTTTAAAGTATCGGATCTTCCAGCAGGAAGATTGTCTTTCACTGTTTCTGCACCTGAATTTTCGCCGTATTCTGGCAGCATTGAGTTGCTCCCGGGAGAGTCGAAGTCCATGGAAGAGCCCATTGTGCTCTTTTGTGAAACAGGACTCGTAGGAACGTTAATTCCGATCCCGTCCCTTCCTGACGAGCAGCTTAGTTCGCTAGGGCATCAGTTTTCAAGATCGTTTTTAGTAAAGGCATCAAAAGATGCAGCGTTTATTCGCTATGCTTCGATGGCGAATGGTGGTGATAGTAACGCCAGGCAGAATGAAAGAGGTCATGATAGGAAAAGGAATCGTGATAGAGATGCTTTCACTGAAGACGACGGATGGATACCTCTTCCGAAAAAAATTGACTACGATTTCCCTGGCAACGGCGGACATACACTCTACTATCAATTTGCAGACCAGAATAAGACAACTCTGAGTGGAATGGGGGCAGTTAACGTCGTTCTTAATCTTTTCGAAAGTTCGAAGGGCATCGTCATCGAAGATGGCTCTGGTGTTGTTTTCCGAAGAAACGTCATGCTGCATATAGACCTTCCTCCCGCTGCGGCAAAAATGAGGCTGTCCGATAATATCGATACTTTGACTGCAAAACCTTGGCAGGAGCCTAAAGACTTAATTGAGTTTATATTTTTTCCACTTTTACCCTTAGATGGAACACTGGTTCCTCCCCCGATTTCGCTTGAAGAGGTCTTTTGTCAATTCGCAGACGCTTTTGGTCAAGAGAGTGTTGTTTTTAGGGCCTCTGCCACGCTCGATCTGTTTCCGTCTCAGGGAATTGTGATCGAGGACGGCTCCGGGGTTGTCAATCGACGTGATGTAAAAGTGACGGTGGACGTACCCCCGGCAGCGGTGCGGATGCGTTTTGCCGAAACGATTGGTGAATTAGCCTTAAAGCTGTGGGAGCCGGCACAACCGATAACACAGCACGCTTTTTCAATAAGGCTTGAACAAGGTAGCATGGGTATCGGAAAATCTGTTGATGGCTTAAGAGAACTCTATTGTCAATTTGCCGATGATCAGGGTTCAACAAGCGCCGTATTTAAAACTTCAGTAAGACTCGAGCTTTTCCCGTCCGTCGGAAATGTATTTATGATTGAAGGGGGAGCTGAGTTAACACGAAATAAATTGGTCTCTCTTGAGATTCAAGTGCCGGAAAATGCCTACGAGATGCGCGTATTCGAATCCGCCGGTTCGAACGATGGCATGTATACATATTACGGTGTCTACTATTCGAATATGGAAGCGACAAGCGAAAATTACTGGGTAACCGCGCAATCTTTTTATTACTTTGCTTTCTCGTCAGCAGGAAACAAAACGCTATATGTTCAGTTTAGAGATCTTGAAGGCGTTATGAGTCCCATGTTTCAGCAGGTCATTCGCGTTCTTCCATACCCCCCGGGTCTTGATCCAATTGGCTTTATAATCAACGGTGGAGCGTCCGTGAGTCCATCTCGCTATGTAGAACTTGCGTTAACTCCACCGGCAACTGCAATTGCATTCAAGGTGTTTGAGGGGAATTATAATCAAATGGACCGATGGACTTTTCTTCAACCCATTGTTCCTTACACGGCTACCAGCTCGGGACTTTTAACTCTGCACGTGCAGTATTTAAATATCGACTTGGAAGAATCCCCAGTCTATTCTCAGACGATTGAAATTTTACCGTTTGATCCAACTGAGGGCGACGTGGTGATTAATAACGGTGCCGTAACCACAACCTCTCCCACCGTGTCGGTTCATATCACGGCCCCAGCATGTGCGGCATATATGGCGGTGAGTCAATTAACACCTCCCGCGGATGATTTGTCTACGGTTTGGACTCCGGTATATTCGAGTGTACAGGTAACCCTACAAGGAACAGGTGGTTTCGGTACGGGAGGACCTGGGGTAAAGACAGTTTACGTGCGGTTTAAAAATATCGAGGGAGAACTGAGTGCCGTTTTCCAGGATTCGATTATCTACGAACCATTCCCGTTCGGAAGCGGCGGCGTTGAAATCAATGGTGGCGCAGCATATACGTCCTCAACAGATGTCACATTGTCAATTCAAGTTCCATCGGGTGCGGTTGGGATGAGAATCAGCAGCATACCCGAAGCCATAGAGACACTGCCATTTACAGAAACCGCATCAACCACTCCATATACGATCCCCGCCGAACCTGGCGTTCACAAGGTTTACGTGCAGTTTGTCACGCAGGCCGGGGATATGAGCGTGGTTTACTTTGATGATATTATGAAGTACTAATAAACTCATTATATTTAATAAGTTATACGCGAAAGTATAGCGTTGCTGAATAAATCCCCCCGCTGCTATGCGAATAGTCGAGCAATAATAACGACCAAGAAACGCCATGTCTGCGTCAACAAGAGTTTGATATACTGGTACGGTAGCAATCTCGGAAAAAGGGGGGTCTGCATGAAAGCAACTCAATTGGGTTTTGGTCTGATTTTCGTTTTTATTGCGCTTTGGTCAAATGCCGGCAACGCCCTGGATCCGATAGCAAATTGTAGAGGTAACGACTTTGCAGAGGATCATTGGGCGATATCTGCCGACAACGAAGACACTTTGGAGGCTGTAACAAACCTCACAAAGAATTCCCTTGGATTCATCGTGGATTTTGTGTTCGACCATATCACGCTCTCAGACGAAGGGCGGGACATACCCCAATTTGGGGCTTTGGTGCATGCAGATCGAGAATCGTTTTATGGTCCAGCAGAGTATCAAATGTCGCTAGGGAAATTCTTCAAGCTACTGAGCAGTATTCAAGGCGCTAACCCACATTGCGTTTCGCCTGAGTAAAACAACTGAACTATGATTACGAATGGGTGCCCTCCTATGAAAAATTGCCGCTTCTCCTCAAAATGCTTTTTGTTAGTGTTGGTTTTGTTGGTTTGCGGGGAGCCTCGACAAAGCATTGCCCGTTCAAAAAATAGCCCAAACAATCCCATTCCAGTGCTCGTTTTTGCGGGAGGCAACCTAAGTTGTACGACTTTCAATGGTGACATACGAAAATCAATGCTCGTATTGGCTGGTCACACTCTTCTTAAATCGTTTCAAGACAAAGACATGATACCAAGACTCTTAATCTCATGCTTTACAGTCGGAGGAAAATCACTCCACTATTCCATTGCCGATAATCCAGGACAACAAATTGAAGGAACAGTGGAAGATTTCGCGGCGGCAATTAGTTCAGAAATGAAACGCTACCCCCCAGGCCAAGCACTTCTGCATATTATTGGCTATTCCA
>CAILAO010000496.1 GCA_903832105.1 uncultured Pseudomonadota bacterium
ATAAGATTATGACAATGATTAAGTCTAAGTCTTTCAAGGATTTCAATCTTACCCCAGTGCCATTCGACGCTCCCTAATCTTCAAACTTCCCCGACAGTATCGGGAATCGGCACCACGTCTTAGGATCAACACTTTCGTCGGTTAGATGAAACCCGGGAGCGCAGCGTTCCCGCTTCCATTGGCTCTTCCTCCAAAGATCGAAGAACTTCTTGCAATGCTGCTCAAGTTCTTCAAGTGAAAAATGAGGATGATGCATCTCAAGATAAGACGGAATGTCATTCGGAGGCATTTTATACCGCAAGAAACATCGTTCAATTCCAGCGAGTATTTCGTAGGGCATAAGATCAGACTCATCGGTCTGTTTCATTGATGAGGGACGTAATTCCGCGGTTGGCTGAAGGGTGTTTACATGCCTTAAAGCCGGAGTGGGGCCTAGACCCCGTTTGCACGACGTTTCTGCAAAGAGAAGCCATCCGCGAAGGAAGTGCTTATCGATCCCCGCAAGCGGCGCCAGTCCACCGGCAGTGTCACCATCCATCGTGGCGTATCCAACGGAGGCTTCGCTCCTGTTACTTGTACAAAGCAGAATCGATCGTTTAAGATTGGCGATAAACCACGCAAAAGGCGCCCTTGTCCTAGCTTGAATGTTTTGCAGGGCGAGATCATCGCATTCCCAGGAAAGTTTTCGCCCAACGCAGGACTCGACAATTTGCTTGTATGAATTGACGAGGGGTTCGATATTCACATTATAAAATGTCGCACCAAGAGCTTCAGCTACAAGCCTCGCCGCGTCTTCTGTCTCTGCACTGCTTTGATTTGTTTTCTGATACATGCAGGATAGGATCTCGTGGATCCACATGCGGGGATGATCGCAAGACTTCAACGTGTCATTCTGAAGACAAAGATCCTGTAGCCCAAGGCGCGCTATAAACTCGCCTGGTCCAAGTTCCTTTAGACTCGAAGCGACCATGTGAGCTACGAGGACAGCGATGGTCGACGAGTCACAGCCGCCGCTAAGAGACACTGTGTATCCTTTGGCATTGGTCTTGCGGAGATAATCAAACAAACCAAGCATCTCAGCTTCCAAAAATTCCTCTTCAGCGGTAAATTGTGTGAGATTTTGTTGGCTTGAACTTTTAATCTGCGGAAGAAGATTTGAAGGTTTGCTTTGTAGACTCGAACAATTCACCACATGCTCTTTTCCAGCATCGCGAGATTTCTGGGAGTTAGGGGGGGGATCTGAATATTTAATCTGACGACTTCGAATCTTTGCCGTGCGTGCCAAATCCATATCAAGATCATAGATCGTAAGACTTCCGTCATGAAATCCAAAACGAGGACCGGCAAGAGCCAGAGTTCCCGCCTCCGCGACCATGGCTCCCCCGTCAAAAATAACGCGTCCTGCCTCAAGTCCTAAGAGATTAGAATAAACATAATGAACATTGTTGGCGCGGCTTCGATTCAGCACAAGTCTTTGCCGGACATCATATTTTCCGATGGCAAAATGAGAGGCGCTTGGGTTAAGCACGACTTCAACATGATCTGCATACCGGACAAAAGAAGCTTCGTCGGCCCAGGCCTCCTCGCAGATTTCAACCCCGACCCCAATAGCCCCGAATTTATAGTAAAGATCCCCAGCTTGAACCTGTTGTCCACAAAGGGTTACAGAAACCGCTCTTTCGAAGGGCCATGGATTAAACCAACGATTTTCGTAGTGAACACCTTCCCGAGGGAGGATTTTTTTTATGTTTAGACCGCATAGGCGGCAATCCTGAACGAGGGCCGCAGCGTTATAAAGGCGATTTTCAATGATCACAGGAAGTCCCAAAAGAACGGCAATACCCTGAGTCGCCTCAATTAGTTTTGTGAGAAGTTCCTCTGCTTTCTTAATCGTATGAAGATTATGAAACGCGTCCTCACAGCCATAACCTGTAATGCAAAGCTCAGGAAAGGAGAGAAGGCCAACACCTGATTTTTTGGCGTTTTCGATCAGATCTTTAATTCGACGAAAATTCCCCTCCCAATCAAGAGGAGTTTGGTTGACGGTTGCCGCTGCAATTCTAATGATATCCATCGGATGACTCTCTTTAAGTTTTAAAAACCCTGAGCATGATCTCCTCGTTCTTTGGCAGCCATCTCCGCTTGCCAACCCCAGGCTTGCCTAAGATCTTCATCTCTTATCCTGGGAGAAAAATCAAGGTCAGCAAGCGTCCGCGCCACCCTAAGCGCTCGTATAGCGGCTCTTGAGCTTGCCGTTCGCGGGATAAATGTATTAACGAGGGTCGAAAACCCGTCTTTCGAAAGCCCTGAAGCTTCAATAAGATGCGAGGCTTGGAGGTCGCGATTGAACATGACCCCAAAGGTTTTATTCCGTTCGGAAGCAAATCTGCGCGTTTCTATGACGTGAGCAGCCATGCCTTCCGTCTGTTCTTTCGTCTGGCCACGGGCAAGCGCAAGGAAGATTTCTGATTTTTTCTCCTTAGATTCCGGCATGTTAATATGAATATCAATACGCTCCAGAATAGGTCCGGATAGTTTCTGCTGGTAGGCATGAAGCCTTTGCGTCGAGCACCGGCATTGCTTCCGGTGGCTTCCGGACCATCCGCAAGGGCAATTATTACATGCTGCGGCGAGGATGACTTTTGCTTTCCAGACAATTTTTTTGTTCGCCCGAGAAACCCGTACTTCACCTGTTTCAAGCGGTTCGCGCAAGGATTCGATGAGATCGCGCCTAAACTCCGGAATTTCGTCCAGGAAAAGAATGCCGCCGTGGGCGAGGGAGAGTTCTCCTGGGCACGAGGGATTCCCCAAGACCGCGACCGAACTGGCCTGATGATGAGGAGCCCTGAAGGGGGCTCTCCCCATAAGTATTCCGGTAGGAAGTCTCTCGGAAAACGCACTATGAATTTTCATGGCCTCAATATGAACATCTTCGTTCATTTTAGGTAGAATACTGGGAAGCCTTGCAGAGAACATTGACTTGCCTGTCCCTGGACTTCCTCGCAGAAGCACCGAATGGAGTCCCGCCGCGATTGTAAGGGCCGCCTTTTTCAGATCAGGAACAAGAATCATGTCATCATAGTCAGGGAAGTTTGTGGAATCAGGTGCATCAGAGGGAGTTGCATGATGTGACGGGTCTTGGCGCAGCGCACAAGGTTCATTCGCAGCGTCAGGTTCAAGTCCCGTATAAACCCAATGTACAACATCTGCTATGTTTGAAAAACCAAGCAGTTTGATGCCTTTCATGTGCTCACCTGAAATTTTTGCGAGCATGATGATGTCCGGCAAGTTTTCCTTCGCCACCACAATGCCACTGAGCCCTGCGGCGATCGCCGCAACGGCAAAAGACACGACACCCTTGACAGGTCTAATCTCCCCAGAAAGGCCAAGTTCCGCGGCAAACAGCCATCTTGAGGGATCGATCGCCCGCGCTTCGACCTTTAGGAGAAGGGCAAGTGTCATTGCGATAGGAAGATCAAACTGATTCCCGTCTTTTTTGATATCAGCCGGTGTCAGGCTTACGACGAGTTTTCGCGGAGGAATATGAATACCGATATATTCAAGTGCAGCCTTGGCGCGCTCTTTGCCATCGCGGCAGATTTCCGTCGCGTTACCGATCAAATGAAATCCGGAGAAACCTCTTGTAAAGGCACTTTCAATCTGAAAAATCCTTGTGTCCATGGCCTGACAGACCGCGCTTTGTACGATTGTTGGCATGGATGAAGGTGACTCTAATTCGGTTGTTCTTTCTATTTCCGGTTCACATTCTTTTGGCGGCTCGTCTTGAAAATTGGGTGGGGGGGCTTGAAACATGGACGGTTCCTTTCTAAGGCTCTGCGATCAAGATTTTGGTCTTGATCTGATCACCACCAGAATGTCTTATGATCGGGATGCGAACCATGGGCATGTGTGGCAGTTTGCAAAATCCCGGTTAAAAGTACATTACGGCTGATTAAGACATCTTTTTCATTCTGTAATCAAGAAGCGGCAAAAAAAGTCAGTTTGAATCGCGTTAGTTGAGGTGAAGCGCCTCGCGACAGGCAGGTGCAAAAATTTTGTCCGCGTTCAACAATAGGCATTTACCAATGCGCCCGCCTCCTAGTCCTTCTTTGAGGCAAAAATTTTTGATGTCGAGTTCGCAATTCAGGAATATTGTCCCGACGTTTTTCAATTTGCTTTGACAGGTATACTCAGCTTGTTCTTTTTGAGCATCAAGGCATTTGACTAGAGTGAACACATCGTTGGATTGAGTGGCACAGGATTTTTTGGTAACAGGTTGGCACTCTTCAAATAACTCAGCCGGAGAGAGTTTGGGACCAGTGACTTGAATGTGTTCCGCCTGAACGGCGCTCGCCGGTGTTTTACCGGGTTGGATGGCCAGAGACTGCATCGCGTCAGCTGTTGGGAGGTTTGAAGGTGCGTTTTGCACCGGGCTAGATGGGCTGCGGTGATCAAAAAAATGTGTGACAGCTGAAGCCACGATTCCCGCAATCAAGGCGACGACAAAAAGTTTGGTTATTTCTTTCATGTTCATTTTTTGGTTACAAAATTGATGTCAAAAATCCCGTTAAATGTAATTTAGACTAAATTCGTTGAAGTCGCAACGTGTCTGTAATAGGAAGATCGATATTCCCCACTGCCCTCTATAGGCAGCTGTTTTTTGCAGCAAAATGCCAATCAGGTTCAAATCCCCGGATGGTTTTGAGTCGAGGACGCCTATTTTGTCCTCGATTTTAGTCTTCATGCATTATGAGTATTTTTTTTGGAATATTTAGATAACAGAATATGAATGGCCATTGTTGACGTTAATCATAGGCGGGCGTTTGGTCAGTATGAAGAAAAGTCGGCTGAAGATGTGACTTAAAATACCTTTACATGGTATACCGTGTTATGGTATATGGTGAATTGCAATGGCGGTGGGATTTGGCGATCCAAGGGTTCGGGGACAAGATGACGGAGTTGTTTTTTCGCTGTGGCCAAATACCAAAAAAGGCAGGTTGGAAAGAGGTGGCGAGCGCTGCTGCGCGGAAGCTTGACATGCTCGAATATGCCGCCGAGTTGGGAGATCTTAAGGCTCCTCCGGGTAACCGGCTCGAATCGTTGAAAGGCAACTTCAAAGGTCACCACAGCATTAGAGTCAACGCTCGATGGCGTGTCGTATTTCGGTGGACTCCAAAAGGTCCCGATGAAGTGCGGATAATTGACTATCACGTTTGAAATATGGAGGTCTGACATATGGATGCTCGGAGGTCTCGTCGGCCAACAACGCCCGGCGAAATTTTGAATGAGGAATTTATCAAGCCGCTTGGCATAACGCAAAAACGACTGGCGGATCACATCGGAGTCGACGTCAAGACCATCAATCGTATTGTGAACGGGCACTCATCCTTAACGCCGGAGATTGCGATGCTTCTGGCGTGTGCGTTCAAAACAACTCCTCTATTTTGGCTCAACTCTCAGATTGCGGTCGATTTGTTTGACGCTGAGCATGGTTTGGAGCGAAAGCCGAAGCCACTGATCGCGTAGCTCTGAAGGGTCACTTTCATCCCGACTACCTTCGTGGAAAGACCGATTGTCTGGAGGCAAAAAATTTGCCTGAGACCCCGAAGCGTCCATAAATTCAAGCAGCGAGCTCAAAATTCGTAATTAGCCCCTGTCGCGAAATGCGAAACGATTGTCCTGCATGACATCGAATGACTTTCTTCGTATTTCGCGACAGGGACTAAATAGATTCCGATGAAGAGGATTTAGTCTAGATCCGCCGTTCCGATGTCTTCGTTCCAAAGTCTAGGATTGTCGCGAATGAATTGTTTCATCAATTCAATGCATTCAGGTGACTGCACTATATCGGTCGTTACGCCACGGTTTCTTAATAAATTCTCTTCACCCATGAAATTTATATTTTCGCCGATGACAATTTTTTTTATTCCGTACAACAAGATAGCTCCAGTACACATAGCGCATGGGGAAAGCGTGGTATACAGAATGGAATCCGCATGAACTTTCGCGGACAATCGTCCCGCGTTTTCTAAAGCATCCATTTCCCCATGTAGTATTGCGCTATTTTTTTGGATGCGTTGGTTATGCCCTCTGCCAATGATTTTGTTTTCATAAACAAGAACAGACCCGATTGGAATCCCACCCTCACTTAAACTTTTTCTGGCCTCTTTGATTGCTTCATTAAGAAATATATCCATCGAATTTTCTCCGGTTAAGTGAACCTGGCAGGAAAAAATTTGTCCACATTGTATGCAGCATCATTTTTAGTAAAAATTCTTTCCTGTCCCTTGATTTTAGGCACGGCCTCTTGCGATGGATAAAGCAGGTTCCCTTGAGGAAGGGAGACGAATTCCGGTGAGCTATCGCTGGTAACGCTTATCTCGCCATCTCCATCCAAAAAAAACCTAATCACCGGAAGTTCAGGATCACCGACCAGATGTAAGATTCCAGATACGTCATCAATACCGGTTAGCCTTGGTTTAACAAACCCTATGTTTACCTTGTGCGAGTTCAATACGATGTTTTCGATTTGAATCGAAAATGTTTGACCAGTGGGGGAGTCATCCTTTTCGACCGTGGCCAATGATTGGTTGGCGGAAAGCAAAGCACATAAAATTAGCCACTTTCTACAAAATAGATTTTGCATAGTATGTCCCTTTACAAAAAAACTGGATGTTTAAAATCTTCCTTTGGCATGGATAGTCGGCCGCTGTAAGCTGCTTGATTGTAAAAGTACTTTGAGGTGACGCATACTCAAAGCCGCACGATCCAACAACCGAAAACGTCACACACCAAATGACAGCCAACAGCATGGTGAAAAATTGTCGTCTCATGATAGCTCATCTCGTTTGGGGTATTGTATTGCATAATTCTATCGCAGCTGATCGAAAAAGCCCAGAATCATGTGCCTTGAATTCTGGGTAAACGCATTTTAATTGGCTTCTGATTCTTACTTCTTGACATTGCGATAGTGCCTAGAGTCTTGTAAGACAGACAGCTTTAGTGCAAACCCTCTTGACACTGTATAACGTTGGAAACTTTTCTCGAATCTTCAGCGTTTCGAACCAAATCGATCAATCAAGGATCGAGGCTGTGATGAAAAACGGGGTCCTGACTGTGAAGCTGCCAAAGGCTCCTGACGTTGAACCTAGAAAGATCAGTGTGGATTGAGTCCGGTAAAAAGCTGTCAGCGTGCAGGTGCGGTACCTGAACGCTCGGTGTTGATAGCTCTTATGAACTGGGCAATATTTGCCTACAGTGTTTGTAATCTAAAGTTCTCAAAATTTCGAATCCCTTCAACGCTGCGCATTTCACACTTCTAATCCTCACGTTTTGACGTTTCGTTAAATCCAGAAAATAAAGAATGGCTAGACTCCAGCCGAAAACGACTCTGAGACTAAATTATAGCGCATTAATCAACTTGGACTTGGAGGAGATCATGAAGCTATTTTTAACGGCACTTTTTTTCGCCTTTTTCAGTGCGTCTGCTTTGGCAGTAACCCCGTTTGCACTTCCTTGGATGAATCACCCTGAGCAAACCGATCAAGAAAACGTCATCTTCAGAAGCGCTGATCATCCCAATGGCATCTTTGTCATCGAGGGATATTTCAGAAGCTGCGGACTTTGCAATTGGAACGCTGTTTACATCAATGCTTTAGCAACAGATTATAGAAACGAACCAAGAGTCCAGGTTATGGATGTTGGACTAGACGGTCCCAAAAGACTGTATGATGCATGGATCGAGGAAACGAGTCCTAATCATCCGGTTTTAAAGGACGTTAATCGCGTTCTGATTGGTCAACTTGATTTTGCGGCATATCCATCGACTGCAATTGTCGATTGCCGCGGCAACATTCGCCTTAAGCATCAGGGCTATTGGGGTGATAATAGTACCGCGCCACAAGAGTTCCGGGCGAAGATTAGTGAGATGTTGAAGGAAACTTGCATTGCATCTGATGAAAACGAATAGGCTATTGGGCGTGTTGAAAAAGCACCATCTGCGGCGTTACTCGTCGTCTCCGCTCCTCGTTTACCTCTAGTAAACTGCGAGTGCTCGACTTCCTCGTGCCTTGCGTCTGGCACTTTTTCAACACGCCCTATTGTTTATAGTAAGCCGTTAAAAAAGCACCGATGATTGTGAGCGAAATGCCAAGATACTGCATGAGGACTAACTTTTCTTTTAACAAAACAACCCCGATGATGACCCCAAAGACCGGGGTGCAGCAGAAGGCTAACGGCAGAATAAGCGAAATATTTCCAAGTTTCAAAGCCTTATAGAAAAAAAGAAGCCCCATGGCTCCGGCACAAACACCACCACCGAGCGCGATCATGATGATCGGTTTAATCCCGGATGTTCTGAGTTGCGGCCAAAAAGGATAACTTAAAACCCCTAAAAGAAGAACGCTGACAAAGGTTCTGATCGTAACACCCATAATTGGCGCAAAGCCGCCTAACTTAACGCCCGACTTCTCAAAGAAAGATCCGATCGCCCAACAAGCCGCCGTTAAAACAGCCCAAATCAACGCAGATTCTCCAGAATTCATGAGAAAAATTCCTCCCTCGGAAGTATGTTAGCGGCTTTACATATCGTCAATGAAATTATTGTCTAGGCTTTAATTGAGAGTTGAAAAAATCTAAACCGATTGATAATAGAAAAAGAGGTCCGCCATTTTGACGCGGAAGAAAACTTATAAATCCAACTAGTAACTTATTATCTTTATTAAATAAATAGGAGCACCCCATGAGAAAGGAAACACAAGATTCGACACGGGAACGCGGGGATCTTTTTAATCCTCAACACGTTAGAATCAAGGATATGATGGGCATCTTCGAAGGATTTTCGGAAGAAAAATTCGAGGCTTCAAGTCCATCGAAGCCTGATGAATACAAGCAAGGCACTCAGGAGCCTCAAAAAAACAAGGACCGCCGTCCTACTACTCCCTATATGCGATCCGCAATTTAGAGACTTCTTCGAGCAGCTAAGGGATCTGTTATGACATTAAGTTGGCCTTTTTCCCGCTTTCAAGAGTAAGTACAAAACGGGTGTTTTCACAACCCTGATCAAGACAAAGCTCGCCTCCATTTGCGGATGCAAATCGTTTCGCAATACTAAGTCCCAGTCCTGTACCTTTGCCTTTAGGCTTAGTCGTATAAAATGGTTTAAACGGGTTTTTTGCGCCTGCGCTCCGCTTTGAAAAATTTTCTCCTGAATCAACGATTGAGATCTCAATTTGATTTCCAATCTCAACTGCCTCGATATTGACCCATCTTTCCTTTAGTTCACAAATTGCGTCAAACGCGTTGTTCACTATATTCAGGAGTATATGTACAACATCATGCTTGCGACACGATACACTCAGACTATTGGGGGTGAAACTGACAGAAATACCAAGTTTTTTCGCGCGATTTAAAGATACATCTTGAACGATCTTGAATATGGTCATCACATCTACAGAACAAATATCTTCCTGCCCAAACTCAGTAATATAACCTCTGAAGCTCTTAATAGTACTGACAATACGATCCGTTGAACTTATAATATCCGTCAATCGCTGTTTTAATACTTCTTTTGAAACCTGCTCACTCTCATTCATCCACTTAAGTTCTTCCGCCAATCCCAGTATTACAGTCAACGGAGTCGAAATTTCATGTGATATCTCGGCAGTCATTTCTCCTAGAGTCGCTAATTTGCCAAGAGCTTCAAGAACATCTCTCTGGTCTTTTAGATCAGTCTCTGTCTTTATTCGGATTTCAGTTTCTTTAATTAGATTGATCTGAAGAT
>CAILAO010000497.1 GCA_903832105.1 uncultured Pseudomonadota bacterium
GAACGACGTGATCTTCCTCAAGGGTTCACGCGGCATGAAACTGGAAAAAGTGGAAAATATTTTTCAGAAATGAAAACCCCCCGTACACTTGACTTACACGTAACTATTTATTATATTGTCACGTAACATTTCAATTGGAGAATGGACATGTACTCAAAGCTTACATTGAACTTGGACGAGGAAGTGATAATAAAGGCAAAGCATTTTTCCAAGAACAACAGCATCAGCCTGTCAAAAATAGTGGAGAAATATCTTGATTCTCTTTCGGAGCAGAAGATTTCGCGCAGGAAAACAGTTGCGCCACTTACCGGAGAACTTTCGGGCCTGCTGAAAAAGCACAGGCATCTTGACATGGACAAATCCAGATATCTGCGCCTCAGGGACAAATATCTATGAAGAAACTGTTCATCGATGCCGACATCATTATTGATCTTCTGCTCGAAAGGCATCCTTTCCATGAGTCTGCCAACGAACTCTTCACCAGGATTGAAAACGGAAAGTATGAGGGGCATACTTCAACCATTGTCGTAGCAAACCTTCATTACCTGATTGAAAAGGCGGAAAGCAAGAATGTTGCCGACAAGGGGATATTAAAACTTCTTAAGCTTCTTTTCATAATCCCGATACAAAAGGATGATTTCATAAATTCTCTGAATTCAAGTTTCAATGATTTCGAGGATGGCGCACAATATTACGCTTCATTAAGAAGCAACATGGATTTCATAATCACCAGAAACATCAAGGACTACAGGCACTCAAAAATAAAGGTTCTGAATCCTCATGAATTTATCAGGAGCTATGACTCATGAAATCCAGAACACAAATGAAATGAACTTGTCCTAAAGGAACAAATGACCATAGTAATCATATATCTTCTTTTAACTGTTCTCCTGCTGCTTCTGAACGCATTTTTCGTGCTTGCGGAATTCGCGGCTGTCAAGGCGCGCCCCACCCAGATGGAGGCGCTGGCGGCAAAAGGCGACCTGCGGGCGAAGATGATGCAGCACATACAGACAAAACTTGACCAGTACCTTTCCGTATGCCAGGTCGGGATAACTCTGGCAAGCATCGGACTCGGTTTCGTCGGAGAACCCGGATTTGCCGAAATAATAGCGTATCTGATGTACAAGGCGGGCATTGGCGACGGGGATACCAATGCAATGGTGCACGGATTTGCCATTTCCCTTTCCTATATCCTGATTTCATACCTGCATATTGTGCTTGGAGAGCAGGTTCCGAAGATTTTTGCAATCAGAAGAATCGAACAGGCAGCGCTTAACACGGCACTGCCACTGCAATTCTTTCACTTCCTCTTTTTCATACCGTTGTGGGCTCTCAACTGGTCAGTGGATATTGTCCTGTATATTCTGAGAGTTCCTAAGGGAGACAAGCATGAGAGGCATTCCGAGGATGAAATACGGATAATCTTGGACAATTCCCAGTCCAGCGGCATGATGTCATTCCGCCGCCTCCTCTATATTGAAAACGTGCTCGACATGGGAGTTCTGACTGTCAGGAATTCAATGCGTTCACGGGAACGCATTCATTTTCTCCGTACCGGAGCCAGCCAGGAAGAGAACGACAAAATCATATCTGAATTCAAGCAGTCGCGTTATCC
>CAILAO010000498.1 GCA_903832105.1 uncultured Pseudomonadota bacterium
AATTTAAAGGTTTTTACGTATTCCAGCATCCGTTCCCGGTCATTTAATTTTGGATAACGTTTATCCAGATCAGGATTGTTGGCCTTATCGTAATACCTTATATACTCCATTTTTATCTCAGGTTTCGAACTTATGCAACCGATTGAAGGAGAGCTAGGTAGTTTTTTTTAAGAAATTTATCTGTTTTCGAAAGGTTACCAAAATGGCTAAGAAAATCTTTAGTTTCCATAGTGTCCTTAAAAAGGGGATTCCAGCATTAGTTTGCGTAGCGATCGTGGGTTTAAGTACTTGGTCCATGTGGAACCACTATTCGAAGTTTGGTTCCAGGCAGGACATTTTAAGCGGGATTGAGACGAAACTGCTAGATATTCGCTTTTTGCTGAGAGGTCCTCAAAAGCCGACCGGTAAGGTTGGGATTCTCGGAATTGACGAAAAATCACTCCAGCGTTTGGGGCGTTGGCCGCTTCCTAGGAAGTTATATGAACAGGCTTTAATCAATCTAAAGAAGCACGGCGTCAAGTGGGTCGGTTTTGACGTGGCATTTAGTGAAGCTGAACGTGCTCTTCTTGAAGACGCTGAACCGCAAATTAAAAACCTAAAGTCCATTTCAAATGTGAAATCAGCTCATTCGCTTAAGAGTTTCTCAGACGAACTTGGCAGCATGGAAGAAATGCTTAAGGCAAGTGTCGGTGACGAAAGCCTAGCTAGGGGTGTCAAAAACTTTCAAAACGTTGTCATGGGATATTTTTATCACACGCGGAAGATCGACGCCGAGGCGTTGGGCGCTAATCCTTTTAGAGCGCTTGAGGTGATGTCGTCTTCAATGATCGAAAACGTACTCTTACCGGATGGAAAGGACTTGTCTTTTTATCCCGAACTCGCCGTGGCGGGTGTTGTTGGCAATACCCCTTATCTCTCTAAGGCAACAACGCATTTTGCATTTTTCAATAATCAGCCCGATGCTGATGCGATCACAAGATGGGCCACGCTTCTGAACGTCATCGATGGGAAACTCATGCCGTCGCTTGCTCTCAAGCTTGCCGCAGAGTCTCTTGGGAGAGTCCCGATTGTTCCGTTTGATGAGTTGGGCATTGAAGAGATCATGCTCGTTAATCCGGATAATGATTCGGATGTTATTAAAATTCCAACTGATCCTGAAGGTCGGGGGCGTGTCCTTATCAATCACCGAGGTCCGGATCGCACGATTCCGCATTATAGTTTTGCCGATGCTTATGACAATAAGTTTTCCGATGCAGAAGCAAAAGCCATAAAAGGAAAAACCCTGATCATTGGTCCAACTGCCACGGGTATCAATGATCAAAGGCCTAATCCCTTTGACTCAGTCATCAACGGAGTTGAAAACCATGCGGTGGTGATTGATAACATCATTCGCGGCGATTTTTTGAGACGTCCAAAGACCATTTATTTTACGGAACTCACGATTATTCTTGCTATCGGTCTTATTTTCTCTCCCATCCTGTTATTTGCGCGCGCCTCTCTTTCCGGCGTGATCGCTTTATTTTTCCTGATCGGATACTACTATTTTGATAAATACTATTGGTTCAATAATGGTATCTGGGCATACATGGGGATGCCATTCATCGAAATCTCTTCGCTCTTTATAAGCATCACTTTCTATAAGTACATCACCGAAGAGCGGGAGAAGAAAAAGGTTCGTGGTGCCTTTTCTCACTACCTCAGCCCCGATGTTATCAAACAGGTTCTTGAAGATCCTGAGGCCTTGAAGTTAGGCGGTGAAAAGAGAGAACTTACGGTGTTCTTCTCTGACGTTCGCAGTTTTACAACCATTTCTGAGACTCTAACACCTGAAAAATTATCTGAACTCATGAATGAATATTTCACCCCGATGACGGGGATTGTTCTTAGGAGTGGTGGAGTGCTCGATAAATACATAGGCGATGCGATCATGGCATTCTGGGGTGCGCCGCTACTGATCAAGGATCATGCAGATCGGGCCGCAAAGTCATCGATTATGATGCTCTTTGAGTTAGACAGGCTTAAGCAAGAATTTGCAAAGCGCGGACTTCCGAAAATTGATATTGGCATCGGACTCAATACAGGTCCCATGTCTGTTGGCAACATGGGTTCGCATGAGCGTTTCCAATACACGGTCATGGGTGACTCAGTCAACTTGGGATCACGTCTTGAGGGAATTACGAAGGAATACGGTGTAAAATGCATTATGAGCGAATCTACGCAAAGAAAGCTGACGAATCCAAATCTCCTCAACCGCGATTTAGACGACATTCGAGTGAAAGGTAAACTTGAGCCGGTAAAAATCTTCGAACTCATTCGTCCCGACTTGCTGAAGTCCGAAGCGGCGATTAAAGACATGATTCACGAGTTTTCTGAAGGCCGCATCGCCTACCGCGCCCAAGATTGGGAAAAGGCAAAACAACATTTCATGAAGTGTCTCCAGATTAAACCTGATGACGCGCCAACTGCTCTTTACATTAAACGTGTGGAAACCTTCGCGTCACAGACGAAAATGGAATCTTGGGATGGTGTATATACATTTACGCATAAATAGAAACCGGGGGGAGTCAGGGTAAACGCATTTTAATTGGCTCCAGTCCCGGCCTTCAGGACGCAGCATGCAGGA
>CAILAO010000499.1 GCA_903832105.1 uncultured Pseudomonadota bacterium
AGAAGTACTTACGATAAATACTTATTGGAAATACAATAACTTTTTTTGCTACACCTAAAATCAAACTAACCCCGCTTTTTTCGTTAATTCTTTAAAGAGACGCTCGGCTTCAATGCGCGGGGAGTTCTTATCGAACCCCCGTTTCACGATCAACACCAAATCGAAGCCTGGCCGTAATTCTGCCTTACTCCGTCGGTAAACTTCTTTAAATAGCCTGCGGATCCTGTTACGCGCGCTGGCCAGCTTAAAATTCCTGGAACTTATGGAAAAACCCAGTCTGCTATGCCCGAGAGCGTTCTCTAAGTAGCATATGGCCGATCCTCCGACGGAGATTTTGCGGCCTTTTGCATAGACAACCCTGAAATCTTTTGATTTAAGAAGGCGCTCTTTCTTGGAGAACCCCTCGCCTGCGGTCATACGGTAAGCTTGTGACGTCCTTTTTGTCTACGCCTCTTAATAACGGCTCTTCCGTGGCGGTCACCCATTCTCTTCCTGAATCCGTGCTTCCTCTTCCTCTTAATATTCGATCCGGCTTTCAAAGTAAACTTCATCGTCATTCTCCTTATATAAGTTGTATAATTATAGCATAATCCTAGCGCGAGTCAACAAATTTAGTTACCCGACGAACAGACTCTAAATAAACTTTTCGGGTCCTGCCGCGGGATGATTTTTCTCTGAAAAAATCGCCCCGCGTCACCCGGAAAATTTTTCTAGCCTCCTCCTTCGATTAAAGCGCGCTGATAGGTGTGAAATATTAGCCTCAAATAACTTTTCCCTTGCATTTGCGATGGCGCTTTACTATAATATGCTCCGCAATAAAATTGTGCATAACTTGTGCACAATAGACTGTTTTGTGTGAGTATTTGGTTTATAGGGCTGTGGATAACTATAGTGGAGAATAGCAAGGCAATGGAAAACGAGCAGGTTATCTGGCCTAAGGCCCTCGAGATAATCAAAGGGGAGCTAAAGAACGAGCAGGTATATGGCATATGGTTTAAGCCTATAAGGCCCGTATCCCTCAAAGACGATGTTATGGTACTTGAGGTTCCAAACAAGTTTTTCAAGTCCTGGCTTCTTGAGCGGCATATGGAACTCCTTTCGGCCTCTTTATGCAAAGCCTGCGGTTCAGACTTAAGGGTAGAGTTCGTTCTGGGAGAGACTGATGCAACTCCGGGCGAACCAGCAAAACCCGACGACCCTAAAAAAGATAAATTCCTGGGCATCTTTACCCGGCACCCACAGGACCACGCCAAGGAAATCGGCTTAAATCCAAAATATACATTTGATAATTTTATTGTCGGTCCGTCAAACAGGCTTGCGCATGCGGCATCGATCGCCGTAGCCGATTACCCGGCGAAGACTTACAACCCTCTCTTTATATACGGCGGCGTAGGCTTGGGTAAGACACACCTGATGCATGCGATCGGCCAGCGCTCGCTGGGAAAATCTTCGAAAACAAAAGTATTATATTTATCAAGCGAGGCTTTCACTAACGATCTTATAAAAGCTATACAAACGCGCTCGACGCCTGAGTTCCGTAAAAAATACAGATCTGTTGACATACTTCTTATAGACGACATACAATTCATAGCCGGAAAAGAGTCCACACAGGAAGAGTTTTTCCACACTTTTAACGCTCTTTATGACGCCCACAAACAGATCGTTGTGTCGAGCGACCGCCCGCCTAAGGATATTCCCGCTGAACCATGGCAAGCAGGACACCCATCCCAATTCGTTCCCTGCCTTCGTTATAATCGCCTTTCGCACAGTATGTCTTCTTGAGATCGTTGTCATAGATCAGAAACGCACCGTCCATATCACTGCCGGCATCGTTGACCTGCTGATTGTTCACAATGAAGTCCGCGCGTTTCCTTATGCGTTCAATCACACTGTCAATAACCTGGATGTTCAGGAACGTCGTTTTATTCTGATTGCTAAGCGTCAATTTATGTTCACCGCAGACGGACGGTGTCCATACTGCCTCCAGCCTGCCTTGCGCCGAGCTTATCGGAATGTTTTCATCTTTAAACCTCAAACTCAACGAGTCCGCATTGCCAACTCCATCCATGGATATTCTGACTTTATCGCCTGCGGTAACAGTATATTGCTCGGCTTCAGGCAGTGGGAATTTTATTATGTCCTGCGCTTTTTCCTTAAAATCAATTCCGTTGTGCGGGAAAATAATCCATTCGATACAATGTTTTCCACCGACAGGAATGGTTTTTAAATCGGCAAGCAGGCCAATGGCTCCCCGGGTGTTTGAACTGTTCCCGATGATCCGTCTTTCGGAAATTTCATATTCTGAGAAAGAGCCTTGCCTCGTTATAAGTCCTAAATGCGGTGCTGCCCCACCCATTCTCAAAGCGTTGACCCAGGTCACATCGCCTCCGCACCAGATGTGGGCATTGCAGCGCCTGCTAACACAAATCTTCGCGTCAGGATAATTGTCGTTAAAGGGTGCGTATATCGCAAGATTGTAAATATCGAGACCGATATCCGCCTTGTTGGAGATTTCATATCTTTCGGAAAAGCAGCCGTCATGGCAGAAGGATCTGTGAATATTTACCGAGAACAGCGCGTTTTCGTAAAGAACGTCCAGGCAGTTATTTGAGATGGAAATTTCCGACGGCCTTTCCCATCTGACAAGTCCGGCGTACGGTTTGTGCTTTGGTGCAAGGTTCAGATATCCGAGCCCCCAGTTCATCGAGGAAAGGTGCCATGGATTGTCGGTAGAATTCAAGACCCAGTTCATCTGTTCCGGATCTTTTTCCAGAATCAGCTGTTCGATGGATCCGTTGTATGGATTTACGGCAATCCTGAATTCGGTGTTCTCGATCATTTCTGATGTAGTTTTATTTTTCATGATATGGTAAAGTTCTTGTCTCCTTATGCTCTTTTCAAGGTGAATTTACGTTAAGGAATTTCAAGGTTGATGAATATCCATCATTCAATTTTCGAACTTCATTTTCTGCGAATTGCGAAATTCGCATGTGGAGTGCGGCAATTCATTGCCGCCTTTAATGACGGAATTTATTCCATCCAATCTAAATGCCGTGAAATAAATTTCACGAATTAGCACGAATAATTCCTAATATTCAGAATATAATTTGGAATTTATAATACAGACATTTGCTGTGAGATTGATTTTGCTTCAAAAGCAAACTCACAGCAAATATTCGTTAGTATCTCTTGTTAGTGAAGATTAGTGGTTAAAAAATCTTATTTTATCCTCTTTGTGC
>CAILAO010000500.1 GCA_903832105.1 uncultured Pseudomonadota bacterium
ATCTTTCGGTGGAGACGATAACGATAAGGGATACTATTCTACCAATCAAAGTTGGTCTTCAGATGGATACAGCGCGGGTGGTTCGAATAAATCAAAATTAAGAACGCATGTTCTGCCTAACAGGCAGGTTATTTGGGATATTGCCGGCAATGTTGCGGAGTGGATCGATCAAATTATTACTGCTCAAGAAAATCCCGAAGATGCTAGTCCTGGAGATGAGTGGTTGGAATTCACTGATATTACTAAATTCAAAGCTTTTAACTATATTCGTCCATCGGACAGTAGTTTAAACAGTGCAAGTGGAGTTGGCAAAGTCTATACAAATGTCGGCACGGGGGGGATAACAGTTCAAACAATTCTTCGTGGAGGTAGTTATTATAGAGAAGGCTCTACCAGTTCTGGTATCCTCTCAATTGATTTAAGTCGTCCATTAAGCTATTCGTTCTATGACACAGGATTTCGTTGTTCTTACATTCCATAACTTCGCAACAACGCCATTTTCCTGTAAGAAAGAAGAGCGCTGCCTGAGGGATTCGAACCCCCGACCAACTGGTTCGAAGAGGGTTTTCCTCCCTCTAACTAAGCGCTTTCTTGGGATAAAATACAATTCAAAAAGCCATCTGTAAGGTTTCTGTAAGAAAAACGATTTCAGGTTCCGCTTTTGAATGCGAGCACGTTATCAACCTTGCGTGTGCCAAAATCCAAGAACTCCGTTTTGCCGGACAGGTGTTCTGGCGACAGGTGACTGTATCGCTCCGTCATCTGCACTGTGCTGTGGCCAAGAAGTTTCTGAAGGTCGTAGATTGACCCCCCGCTCATCATGAAAATGCTCGCAAAGCTGTGACGAAGATCATGAAACCTGATCGGCTTGACACCGCATCGTTTGGCCAGCTTTCGTATGGCCTTCGAAGCATGTGTGTAATGGAACCGCGGGAGCACAAACTCGGATTCAGGGGATTTCTGTCTAAGCTCGATCAGAATCTCAAAGAGCGACTGATTGATAGGCACGCGCCTAATCCTTCTGGTTTTGGTCGTTTCCTTGAGAACTCCCTGCTTTTCCCACATCCTCTTCACCGTTATTTGCCTGCGAGCAAAATCGACGACGTCCCATTTCAAACCAATCAATTCGCCAAGCCTGAGGCCCGTATAGAGGGCAACCGCAAAGATGGGAAAAAGCCCCGCCGCCTGTTTGCGAGCGAACCCCAAAAACATCGCTGATTCCGCAGCGGTCCAAAACGCAACATCCTGTTCGAAATGCGGAACCCCCTTAACCAAGAGAATTGGATTGAACCGCATGAACTTCCACCTCACGCCATCCGAAAGAATTTTTCGCATGAGTCCCAGGCAAAGGTTGCAGGTTTTCGGGGCCAAACGTCGTTTGTCTCTCAATTCCTCAAGCCATAATTCAACCTGGTCTGAAAGAATCGAACCGATCAGATGATTTCCGAAAAACGGCAAAATGTGAAGCCGTAATAGTCCTTCGTCCATGGCCATGGATGATGCTGACTTATGAAGTCTCGCGTAAGTTTGCATCCAATGGTCTGCCAGTTTCCCAAAAGTCATTTTCTGCTCGGTCAACAGTGTGTTGGGGTTTTTACGGTGCAGCGTCCGCTGCTCATCTTCCCAGGCCTGCGCGTCAGATTTTCTTTCGAAGCACTTCGAAATCTGCCTTGTCGCCGAGATTTGCACAAAAGCACGATATCCCGTGCTGTCTTTCTTTACATATCGATGAATACTCATAAGCAGTCTCCACTCTTGACTGCCTGATTCATCCTCTCCTATTCAATTGTCAAAGAGCACTGCTCAACAAATCTACCTTTACCACAACCGGTTTTCGAGAGGAAGCCTCTGGCAGCAAAAGGGCAAGGCCGGCTGCCTTGCCCCAGAAAAATGTCCAGTTATGCCATTTGACGAGCATGGCCAAGCCAAGCATTAATGTCCGACACCCTAAAACGAACGCAGCCGTTCACTTTAACATATGGGATTTTGGCTCTATAGCACCAGTTTCGCAGCGTCTTAATGGAAACCTTGAGTGTCTTTGAAATATCGTCGATGGTAAGCAGTGTTTCCATCGTTGTTGTTTTTTCTGGATCTCTTTTTTGTTTGTTCAAATCTTCATGTTTGAAGACGTCAGCCCAACAAACTGGTCAGGAGAACGCGAAATCCCAAGCGTTGTGCAAATGATGATCGACGCCTGATAGTGCCTGTCCAACAAGATTTTTGCACCTTCAAGGGTGCCACCATTTGTCGTGACGTCATCAACTAAAACAAGAGGCGATGAGACACTCGAAGGTAATACCACGCCATCCTCACGGATACTCAAAGATTGTGCATGACGGGCAGCATCCCATGTTTCTTTTTCTGGCTTGTTCCTCGTTCTCACAAGGATATCAGCAACCTTGAGTTTATCGTCGTGCAAATTGAGAAGGTTGCAGAAGACGCTATTGCGGTTATCTCGATTACGGTGGCCTTTGATCCCCTTATCTCGGGGACGTGATGAAAAATTCTGATCATTTGAGGCAAGCGAACTTGGAACAGGAATCAAGAATGCAGTATTTGTTTGAACACAGGAAAGCGCATAGTGAATAAGTTCGATAAATGGCACCACAAAGCGTTTGATATCCTCATCACGACCTTCTTTGAAATTCAAGATTTCCGGAGAGTATGACTCACGACGCCAGAGATCTTTGTCGAGGCTACCATCTTTCACGGCGTCCCACGGGTAGTAATGAGCAAGATATCCCATGCGGCGGGATGGATCATAAAAAGCATGCGGAAATTTTTCGATTCTCAACATGGGCAAAGCAATTCTTTAAGATGTTCAGGAGACTCGACAACTTGCGCGCCGCTCTTAATGAAGCCTTCGGGCCAGGTCAGATTTTTATTGTCGACGAGCGACTTGAGTAAAAGTAGTTTCCGACCTTGTTTCAAACACTCAGCGGCTTGATGCACAACCCCTGATGTTTCTCCTGCCTCGATAATAATGGTCGCGAGTGACAAAGAAGCCATTAAACGGTTACGGCGAGGAAACAGATAACGCCCAGTTTCTTCATGAGGAAGCGCCGATGAAATAATAAGGCCATTTTTTTCGATGTCGATAGCAAGCGACTTATTTTCTGCTGGATAGATCTTATGGATGGGCGTACCAAGAACCGCAATGGTAAGTCCACCTAATTCCAAAGCTGTTTTATGAGCAACAGTATCAACCCCTTTTGCCAGGCCTGATATAACGACGACCCCAAGGTCGACCAAAACAGAAACCACTTTTCTTGTACGTAAAATCCCATCTTCTGTGGGATTGCGTGTACCAACGACTGATACACAAGTTTTTTGAAATAACCCGAGGTTGCCTTTATAAAACAACGTAGGAAATTGATGACCAAGCGCGGGCACTTGAACGTCAAAGAATGTTGACGGGACAAGCCCAGCACCAGACTTTTTCAAATAGCCTGAAAAATCAGAGTCTAGCGCCATCGCGATGACTTGATGGCTGGTCTCTACCTTATCATTTGTGAGAGTCATTTTCTTTACGCCCATGAAACACCACTGGCATTCTAACTAACATTTCTTAACATTTCTTTGGCAAAATTATCACAACAAAAGGATTTGATAAACCCGAGAAGCCCAAAAAACCTGTAAGAAATCTGTAAGAGTCCACAGGCAAAATGAATGATTTTGAGTGATTTCGGGTGAACAGGGAGGAATGAGACAAGCAGCCAGAAAAAATTGTTATTTCAAGATTTTACCAGTGATTTCGAGAGCGCTGCCTGAGGGATTCGAACCCCCGACCAACTGGTTCGAAGCCAGTTACTCTATCCAGCTGAGCTAAGGCAGCGAAAAAGAATGAAGAACATCATATCCCTTAACTAAATTGAATACAAGAAATTTAAGGTCAATACGATGAATTTGTGGATCCGCGTTAAATTGACATTTGTTATTCCTTCGATAACCTTGTAAAAGACTGAGTCAGGCCTTTTCGCGGCAAAATATTTGAATAAAAAGGGGGGGGTACCTTGCACGACGAACGATACCAAAAGCTGGCACGCCTTATGGTTGAATATTCAACTGATGTTAAACCAGGTGAGTTGGTCTATTTAAGCGGGCACGCAAGTTCTCAACCCTTGTTTGTAGAGGTGTACCGCGCGATCTTAAAAGTTGGCGCCCATCCCGTGGTTCATATGATGCCCGACGAGTGCATTGAAATGAAAATGAGAGAAGGATCTGACGATCAAATACGGTTTGAGGATCCCATTCAACTGTTTATTATAAACAAGATCGATGTGTTGATTCACTTTTTTGGCGAGATTAATACCAAAGCTCTGACCAGCGTGCCTCCCGAAAAGCAGGCTCTTTATAGCCAAGGACGCAAGCCTTATTTTAAGCGTTACCTGGAACGAACCGCTGACAAATCTCTTAGGTGGGTCGGAGGTCAGTTTCCTAGCCACGCAGCAGCTCAAGATGCTGAGATGTCTCTTTCAGAATACGAGGATTTTGTGTTTAACGCTTGTCTTTTGCACCTTCCGGACCCTGTTTCGGCTTGGAAAGATGTTCATAAGAGGCAGCAGGCGATGGTTGACTACCTCAGCAAAGTTCGAGAACTCCGCTTTACAACGCCCCAAGGAACCGACCTAAAACTTGGCGTCGAAGGTCGCACCTGGATCAACTGTGACGGCTGCGCGAATATTCCCGACGGAGAGGTTTTTACAGGTCCCCGCGAAGATGCAACAGAAGGCGTCGTTTGTTATAGCTTCCCAGCCGTCTATCGCGGCAACGAAGTCGACGGTATCCGACTTGAGTTTAAAGACGGAAAAGTTGTCGACGCCTCAGCCTCTAAAAATGAAAAGTTTCTTTTTGCCATGCTTGATCAAGATTTCGGTGCGCGCAGGTTGGGAGAAATCGCATTCGGAACCAACTACTCGATTACGCGGTATACAAAAAATACACTTTTTGACGAGAAAATCGGTGGGACGTTTCATGCCGCAGTTGGGGCTGCTTTCCCGGATAGCGGCGGAACAAACCAATCAGGACTTCACTGGGACATGGTCTGCGATCTTAGGAAAGGTGGAAAAATATTTGCCGATGGGAATTTGATTTCAGAGAACGGACTTTTTACCGATAAAAATTGGCCCAGACCATAAATCCGGTGAGGACTTTCTTCTATTGTGGTTTAAACTGGTTTTTGTCGGCTCCATCAACCCAAAATATCGCTTTCATTGCTGGATTTGGGATATCTTTGTCATTTAAAAGCTTAAGAAGTTGCTGGAAACTGCGGTCTTTAATTTTTGGTGTTTTATAGTCACTAGCCGTACCAAATAGAAAGTCAAGCGCCGCGTTCATGACTAGGAAGTCATAGCTCTCTCCTGAGGCTGTCGAGACCGCCGGTTTCTCATTGGAAATGACGTCAACTGTGAAAAAGCTTGGATCACGATCAATCTTCGATTTAATGTCAAGAATTTTTTGCGCGGCGATTTTACGCGAGTAACAACTATAAAGGAAGAAAAGTTGATGCTTTTTCTGCGGGTAATGCTTTTCATCAAAAAACAATGTTGCCAGGTTATTTCGCGCAGTTTCAGAATGTCCTGTGTACATAACTATATCTGGTGTTTGCATCGCGCCAGCATCAACAACTTTATGAAGGGTTTCCACATTGCCGTCTTCGCTGAAAACCATTCTAATAGCAATCGAAGCTTCTTCCTGATCTCTCCCTGAACGAACGAGATTCACATCAAATGATTCTTCGTCATCATTCGTAGAAAAATTTTTATTATACTTCATTGTTCTAAAGAGAGAACGGTAGTTTTTTAATCCGATTTTAAGGTCCATATTTTCTTCATTAATAAGTATCAAAAAAGAAAGCTGGTGATCTTTGAAAAATTCATCGTACTCGGGGTATATGCGGGGAGCAGACAGTAGGTTCTGATCTTGTGAAGAGAAACTCTTTAAAAGCCCTTTGCCATTCGGGAAGCCACAACTGACAGAGATAAGTACAAAGAACACACACAACACAGCTAACCGCATCGACACCCGCTGCAACATATCCAACTTCTCCAAATCTGCTGTTAATCCATCGGCTGAAACATTCTCAAGCCGAAGTTTTAACATATTAACAAATGTTTTTATATATTTCACCAAAAATGCAGAATATTCATAAATATCAGTATAATAGACATTATTGCCGGTCTAGTTAAGGACTGTATTTCATGTTAATAACCCATGGCTCGATGATTGAACGACTGACAGCAAGAGTCTTAACATAGTAGAATTTGATAGCTGTTAAACAAGACATCAATTGGAGTCATATCAATGAAAACTCTTCAGCGTGTTTTTTTACTTGTCTTTGTTCTTTCTATGGGAACCCTATGCTGCAAACAACGTCCTCGTGACGAATCATCGACGAAGTTTTTCAACACTAGAAATACCGGTCTTTTTGTGTCGCTCTCAGGCGAAATCCTCCTTTCCCCTCCTTCAGACGAAATGGTTGAAAAAATCATTTTGTGGAATGCAAAAGAGGCAAGTTTAACTCATAAAAACGACAAAAAGGCTCAGGAAGATCTCGAAAAACTGACAAACCCGCAGACACAGAAAGAGCAGTTGAATGCTGCTAAAGAAAAGCTCAAGCTGAATGACGTCAAATATTGGATCACAAAACAACTAGAGCACCCTATCTTTTACGGACAGGAGACTATTACTCTTTCGATCGATTACAATAGTTTGAATGTTAAAAGGTCAGATAAAAGCGAGGGGGCTTACGAGTACTCAATCGAAGCGTACATCAGCTCAAGTAGGGACTATACTGAAATTCTACAAAATTTGACGGTTTATCTTCCCAAAAATCCAGTCACTATTTTCTTTGATACCAACCCATTTAGCGCTCTTGAAGATATCGAGAAAACAAGAAACGAGAATTCAGCCATAAAGTGTTTTACACCAGATGGTGATCCCGTTGCACCGCACAACTATTTTTTCTATCTCGATCCCTACAACTATCCTGATTGTATCGCCAAGTATAAAGACTTTTTTTACTCCACAAAGTTCACAAAAGTGATTCCGCTCAGTATGAAAAATTCATATCCGGAATATCAGGAGCTATTTAGTGATAAAAAGCTTGAGATTCTGATTGCTCTAAATGAAGTCTCCAACGATCAAGGCCCACTCGCAACGTCTCGTCGAGAGTTCCAGATGATCACACGAACCCTGGAGTATAATAAAAAGTTCAAACTAACCAAGCAAAATAGTGATTTTGATGTTGAGTATTCAAGAGATATTCCGTCTAAAGCCGGCGGTAACATAACGGTAACGGTTCGCGTGATCTACGACACAAGTATTTATGCGATAAAAGAAAAACTTTTCGCAGGAGGTATAAATAACGAGATCATTATTTATGCTGGCCATTCGGCTTATGGCAAGTATTTGGAGACTCTATTTGGTGAAGAGACGCCATATCCTCGTAACAAATATCAAATCATTTTCCCGTATAGCTGCTTATCTTTTGGATACATCAGTTCAAGAATTCTTGCCACAAAAGCACGGCTTGATAGTGACGATCGGTATTATTTCATTGACGTCATTTCAACGGCTCGAACCGCGACAGGAGGAACCGCCGATGCCTCGGTTCCAGTCGAGTATGAGTTTTCAGTCCTCATGTCCTTTATCGATTTTTTTAGTCAAGCTGCTGAACTGTTTGGGGCCCCTGAAATTGCGAATTTAACCTATCAAAATCTTTTAAAAACTCTTGACGAAAAAGATCATAAGGTTGAGATAAAAAAGGCGGTCTTTACCGTTGTTGGAGAGACCGACAACTTTTTTAATCCCGAAGTACAAACCGATGCCAGACCAAACGTTATGTCTGGAACGCGTTTGGAAGACGGGGGAATCGCAATTGAACATCAGGGCGATGCCCTCAAGGTCTTTTTAAAAGATAGTCTCGTTGCAAAATCAATATTTGAAATGCTGAGAGATGACCAACCTTCGGGTGTAAAGATTTCTAGTCAGAATAGTATGACGAAAAAGACATTCATTGCATCCGGGAAACTCGGATCTCAAACGCTCATATTTTCCTGTTATGAAACCCCAACGCAAGCTCAAAAAGTTTATGGCTGTGAGCTTCAGGCAACAGGTGTTAATCCGACTTCGACGCCTTTGAAGCTTCAGAAAGATAAAGAAAATAAGTACCTGGTCCTTCGAAATGACAATGAAAGTCGATATAGTTTCGTTGCAAAGGAAGTTTTTGATCTTTTTAAAGAGCTAGATGCTAAACCAGTTTCAGCGGGCCGCGATCCGCATGTCAACGTTAGAGTAAAAGCAGGTCAGGAATTCAACATAGCAAGTAAAACATCAAATGCCGAACAGTTTCAGATTCAATGCCGTGGCAATCCTAAAGATATGGGAAGCTACTTCTGCAAATTTTTAGTGAAGATTCCGGATCATAAGACGCTGGACTTTAACGAATGTTCTAAAACACCTCGAAAGCAGCAGGCGAAGGTCCAAAGCAGTTGTTCGATTGATACGCTCGAAGATGAAACTGTTGATGAAGAGATAAAGCCTGATAATGAATCAGATTCGGATTTAAATTAGATTTTGCGGCAAGCCGCGGGGATCTCGTGACATCAACATGGTACATCGAGATCCCTTTGCAATCCTGACGGAGTACCAATTCTTCTAACGAAGAACAACGCCTTCTTCCGTCGGTTTTCCATCTGTAAAGATCGAAGGAATCGTGAACGTCGCGTCTACTGATTCAAACGCGGACTCGCCTTCCCAAAGATCTGAGTAATCAGTGTAGGTTATGTCTGTGCAATCAGTCCAATCGGAGCTACCGAAGTTCTGACAAACGCCTTCCGTACGTCTCATGTAACCAAAGGCATCGAATTGTCCGTCAGGAGTGTCCAGCATGTACTGAATGTAGTCGCCGTTGGCATCCTTAAACATGAAGCGGCCCCAAAGCTGCGTTCCTTTTTGAACTGCCGTGAAGTAAATATCACGAACCGCTGAGACATCAGGTCCGCCATTTTCACCGCCAAAAGCTGCGGCTGCATTCTCAGCCGTGTAACGATAGCGTCCTTCGATGGCGATGAAGGTCGGATTTTCTTTATCTTCAGCAAAGATTTTTATGTGCATGCCGTTAGGTGGTCCGTTCTGTACGACCCCTTCGCCTGGGTATAGTCTGATGTTTTGCCAATGACAGTTGGCAGAGCTGGGAGTCGTAATGCAATCGGCAGTGGAAGCTTTGGTACTAAAACTGATTTCCCCTTTAAATGGTGTATCCTCACCCATGGCTGACGCGTCGACGTACACGGTTCCGTTATAAAGATCTTCCAACTTAAACGCCAGAAAACCAGTCAAATTAGGAATCGTGTCTGCGACCCAAGCTCGAATGTTTGCCGGATAGCTAGCGGTATTTCCCCTCGTCCACTTTCCCACAGATTCGAAACCGTCATTTGCATCAAAATCAGCAAAACTGACTCCTATTGCGAAAGTTTCACCGTCTTCAGTCACTTCCGCGGCAAAGGAAACCAGGTCTTCATTTTGGATGATGTGTTCGTTACACATCAGATTGAGCAAAATCCCGCCCTCGCCGGTAGTCAGCGTTTTCGATGATTGCAGCGAGAACGAGCC
>CAILAO010000501.1 GCA_903832105.1 uncultured Pseudomonadota bacterium
CTAAGCAATCACAAACTTAATCGAGTCGCAACACCATAGAAATGGCGCCAATAAATGTAAAAAATATCATATGTCGAATATACAGAAAACCTAGTGTTACTTTAAAAAAAATCAAAAATTCTTGAACAAGGCCGGCACAAGATTTTTTCAAGTTTTACTGTCGAACATCCGCAAAGCGAATATATTTTGTACAATACTCGTCAACTGTTGCGACACTTCCTCTGACAAAATTTTTTCCTCCCTATTTTCTTCCTCTAATCAACGCCTTGTTTACGCCTGTTCTTGGTTTGAAAATTGCATATTTTTCGTTGCCGTTTAAAACTGTTTTTAAAAGGAGTTTCCATGCTACTTAGTTTTTTTCGCGCCGTTGTTTTTTTAACAGGCGCTCTTTGCCTCTTTTCGCCGCTCATTTCGGGTTGTAAAACTTCTCGCAACGTTTCAAGCGTTAACTCCATTTCTCACTCTCAAGATACTGACGGTGACGGTGTACCGGATTTTCGTGATCAATGCCCCGTTACAGATCGGGGCGACATTGTGGATGCCGATGGTTGCATTGATATGGATGGCAAAGCAAAGCGCTTGCCCGCAGGTTGCCGGGATATTGATTATAGTGCTGCAGGTCACGCTATCGTTAAAAAAGAAGTGATCTTAAAAGGACTTTCCGGGCAGTGCAGCTGGACGGGCCAGTACCACAATTTTACGTTGAGACAACTTGAGACCCTTAAATCACAGAAGAAGCAAGAGGCCCTGCAATCAAGAACACTCATCTCTTTAACTGATAACGACCTTGTTCTTTTGGATCAAGAAAACATCGGAACCGAGACGTTTATCGGTTCCTTCGAGCCATCCACCGAGCCCCCCGTTACACCAGTAAATACACCCGCAAACACCGTAAGCACACACGATTCCCCTATAGACAACCCGTCCTCTACGACCGTTGATTGTCACGACATTCCGAAAGGTTTTAGCGTGGGCGGCGTGCGTTCCTGCAGGTAATCGGGGGACACCATGATTGAAACAAAAAGGGCCACCTTATCAATAAGGCAGCCCTTTGTTAATTTAAAGCCTTTTTAGGAGGAGGCTTTAATTGAAGCTCGACTCTGAAACATTGGTTTCTGAAGACCCAAGCGTCATGCCTTGATCTATAACCATGGGACGCTCGATCGTCAACTTATTTCCACTCCGAAGGACATCTTGCATCTGGAAGCTCACGAGAGATTTAGGAACCCAGAACAAGGTCGAAAGTTCGGAAATAACGTTTCTTCGGCTATCCAATTTGCTCATCTCATCCAAAATCAATGTCTTTGGAATCAGAAGACTTGCTGTGAATAAAATTTCTTCAAATTGCGCGATGTTGGTGGACACCGTTCCAAGCTCGGGGAAGCGTGACCGTTCAGCTTCGAAAACGATACGAGCAAAATCACGAGTCATGCTCATACGCGTTTGAGGCCGCAAATCACCCTTCCGGAATTGAATGCAATACTGCCCTTGCTTCAATTTTAATATTCTTGTCAGCTTGTCGACGATTTCTGTTGGCTGTGTTGTGATAAAAGAGAAGAAGCGCAAAATCTCCGGTAGATATAGGGGCGGCGTCGTGAATTCGCATTGAGCATGAATGGCCTTCACGAAATTTTCGACTCGCTCCCTGGCTGCATTCATGACACCGGGGCCTTCCTCATTTGCCTTGGTCATAGCCTCTTTTATGGATTTTGCTTCAAGGAACTCAAAAAAGGCCTCATCAAGTCCGATAGCGCCACTTGCTACGTCATGCACCAACGCTGTCTCGACCTGCATCACTTCAGCCAGTTTTGCCAAGGCAAAAACCGACTTAATGTTGCGTTCGCCGCGTTTCCAGTGGCTACAATCGGAGGGATTAAACTCCAGAATGTCACCAACTTCCTGGTCATTAACCTTTGTGGCCCTTTGAAAAGTTAATACTTTTTGGCAGAACTTGAAAAGTTGAACCGAACTTGGAAACTTCACTGTCTCCGAGCGTTTCATCGCCCCTCCTCGCACCTCTACTGACGTGCTGTTATTACAAATTCATTTTTATAATTGGCTTATCATCAAATATACCTATCGATACATCCCACTGTCAAGTAAGCACTAGGCAAAAAATGCATCTTTACTTTCCCCCTGGGTAGATTCTAGGTTTTTCGGTCTTTTTTTCATTGGAACCAAAAGATGTTCAACCCATTCACCAAGAGTAAAACCCATCAATATCCTGAAAAGAAAGAAGTAAATAAGGAAAATCCCGGTACTTCCAAAAAAAAGATCCATAAAACTAAAATCTCTTAAGAACTCGACCCCCCTATAAAAAAGAGATAAGCCAGCTCCAACATGCTGCCCTTCAATTCTTTTGATAGACCCGACTGCGGCAACCTCTGATGTTCCAGCTTTAAAAAGGGTATTCATCACAAGAAAGACGACACCAACAGTCACAATCACAAAGACGATATCAACCGCAAAAGCGATACCCTTTTTCAAAAATCGATAATAAGCCAAACTTTGATAGTCTTTTTTGTTAACTGTTACCTCAATTGCCATCGGTGCTTTTTCTACGGCTAAAGGGGCAACTCGCTCACCTGAGAACACCTCGATTGGCTCGTGAGCGATGAATGTCGGCACAAACGATGGAACCGGTGGCTCCTTCTTTTTCTGCTTAAGCTCTCCAAGCCCAATCCCGACTGACAACGCTTGAATCCTAGACTCCGATGAAGCGTCATCTAGACCGCCAAAACGCGCCCTTCTGGACTTTTCCAAAGGCATCCGACTATCTCCCGTTTAATTTAGAGGATGAACTCAGATTTAATTATACTCGCCGGCTAGGTTTTCGCAAATGAGAGATTACTTGACTGCCGCGACGGTAGGTGGCGCAGAGGTTTTGCCAACTGAGGCAGTTTTTTGAACGCGATCAAAAAGTTCGCTCGCGCCGAGGGCAGATCCTTTGCCATGCTTTTCCTTAGCCCGTGCGCTTTCGACAACGGCGGTAATGAGCTTGTCAATGGTTTCAATAGCCTTCTCAAAATCACCCTCGGGAAGCAGGAGGAGTTGGTCGCGAAGCCGAAGCACGTGCGCTAACTTGGTTCCAGCACGACCCGAATCAAGACGATCCCGCTCAACACCATCGAAATAATACCGTATTTCCTTGATGGACACGTTCTTCTGATTTTCGTGGGTCATGGACATAGGATCACTTCGCTGATATCATTAACAAATTATTTGAGTTATTGAATGTAACCTACGATCGACTACATTCAATGGCGCTATCGGCTGATTGTCAAAAAACTTTACATCTGAGCTTTTGGCTGAGAGCAAGAACAAGGTGTTTTGTTCTTTAAAGTCGTTGGTTGGCGTTGGAAAATTTCTTTTGAAGGATGCCCATTTCTATGAGAGAGGTTGTTTTATGACGAGGCCTATTCATATCATTAGCTCGCTTACGGGCAAAAAAGAGCAGCTCGTTCCCATTCACCCTGGAGAGGTTCGCATGTATGCGTGTGGCGTTACGGTCTATGACCTTTGCCACTTGGGACATGCAATGCAGGCGGTCTTCTTCGATGTCATGCGGCGCTATCTTGAATACGCAGGTTATAAAGTCACCTATGTCCGAAACTACACCGACGTGGATGACAAGATTATTAATCGCGCAGCGGAGACGAAGATTTCTCCAAGAAAACTCGCGCAAGACATGGTTGTGGCTGCCGATGAAGACCTTCTCAATGTCGGTGTTGCCCCAGCAAGTCACGAACCTCGTGTCTCGCAAATGATTCCTGAGATCATTGCGATGGTTCAAACGTTGATCGATAAAAAAGCTGCCTACGTAACACCTGCTGGCGATGTCTACTACCGTGTTCGTGCGAAGGCTGACTATGGTAAGCTCTCGAAACGAAATCCTGATGAAATGCGCTCCGGCACAAGAGAAGTCTTTCAAGGAGAGAAAGAAGACAGCCTCGACTTTGCGCTCTGGAAGCGAGACAGTGTTCCCGAAGCGACCTGGCCAAGCCCTTGGGGACAAGGAAGACCGGGCTGGCACATCGAATGCAGCGCTATGAGTAAAAAGTTTTTAGGGGTGTCGTTTGATATTCACGGCGGCGGCCGCGATCTCATTTTTCCTCATCACGAGAACGAAATTGCCCAGTCAGAATCAGCCAATGATGCGCCTTTCGCAACCATTTGGGTCCACACCGGACTTCTCACGATCGACAAACAGAAGATGTCAAAGAGCCTCGGGAATCATCTCTTGATTAGAGATGTTCTCAAGATTTGGCCCGCAGAAGTCTTGAGACTAGGATTTTTAGAACATCATTACTCATCCGCGATTGATTTCTCGAAACAGGTCTTTTTCAATTGTCATAAGAGACTTCTCTACTATTACGAAACCTTAGAAGCATTAGACGAGATTGCTTCCAAGGCCCCAGCATCTGAAAAAGAGACCCTTCTTGATGGCTTTACCCCCGAAAGTATCGTAGAAAACTTCCACCGCGCGATGTCTGACGACTTTCATACGGCAACAGCGATCGCGGATATTAATCGAGTCTTTAAAAAATCTCGTGATCTCTTAGTTCAAAAGAAGTCTGATGCCAAGGCATGGACGGCCAAGACGATTGCAAGAAGTCTCCGCGAGGTCGGCAAAGTCCTGACTCTCTTCCAGGAAGATCCGCGCACAATGCTCGGAACGCTAAAGACGACGCTTCTTCCCGAACTCAACATCACCAAGGAAGAGATCGAGCAAGCGATGACCGAGAGACAGACTGCCAGAAAAGAGAAAAACTTTGCAAGATCCGACGAGATCAGGGCTACGCTCGCGAAGCGCGGAATTGAGCTCCGAGACACTCCGCAAGGAACCGTCTGGACGGTGCTCTATCAAGAATGAGGAGCGAGTGATGACTCAGAAAAATCCTTCGAATTTGGTACAAGCGTTCCTTGCGTCATCCTCCCAAGAGGCTGCAATACTTGTGGCACAACTTAAGGGCATTGGCATCGAAGCTCATGTCTTTGACGATTACGTAGACAAGGGGTTAGGAACTTCGTTGGGGTCGACTTATCCCTCTTCTTTAGTTCTTGATGAGACCTTGGAATTATCTGATTTTCTTGTTGACCGATTTCCTAAAGATGGCGATGAATCAAGTCAAGTTATCGCAACAGATTCAGGAGTTAC
>CAILAO010000502.1 GCA_903832105.1 uncultured Pseudomonadota bacterium
AAACGTCTTAATTGAAAACTCTTTTTTGTTTTCCAAGAGAATATCGTGTGTGCTGTAGACGAGCCCGCCGCCCCACGTGACGGTTTTTGGCGGCGCACGTAAAAACCCGAAAAATCTAAAATCCATTCCCATTGAGGATTTTATGAAACGCTTCTTACCACTATAACCGACTTGTCCAACCGTCAGAGGCAAAAGACTAAACTCGGTAAGCCAATCAACATTCATTCCATTGCTGATAAAAAGAACGTTGCCACTCAAACCAACGAAAATACCACCCTTAATCCAATCTCCTCCGCCAAACCGTTCTTTATCAATTGAAATCCCGGAAGCAAGACCTTCAGCCCCACCCCGCCAATGGCTGACCATTGGACCTAATGAAGTCACTGTATCCTGATAATAGAGACGTGCCAATCCATCATACGCCAGATATGATCCGCTCTTTGTAGTTCCAAAACCTAAGCCTCCCCCAAATTCCGTGAAGAAGTTATAGGCTATTCCTCGCGAAATCCTTAAGCCGACCTTATCAAGAATCCATAACGGAAACCTATTGTTCGCACTGACAGGTCCTGACGCATTCCAGAGGTTAAGGCCTCCTAGCAGAACAATGTCGTCAATAGGCTTTTTAACAAATCCATCCAATCCTATGTCAAAAGAGCTTTCTTCACCTTCCGCAGGAGGTGGCTCCTCAGGCCTACTTGGTGAATCTTGTTTTGGCGGGGGTGTTGTAGCCATTATCTCTTGCGCGGGAGCCTCTGGTTCGGATGGCATCGCGGTCACCGGATTCTTCGTTTTCTTTGTCAACTTCTTATCTGGATAAAACGGCGGGACAATGATGCTTCCATCCTCAACGGGAGCAAGCTCTTTCGGTTTCTCGGCCATTCTAACAAACTTAACTCGGCCCGGCATTGCATCGACCTTAATACCCTCGCCAGACTCGATGGCATTTTCGTGCGTCACGGTCTTTAGCTTTGCGACTGAAGTCGTATCTCTGACATCAACGATTTGAATGGTCCCCATCTTCCTTGTTCTAAAAGAAAGCCACGAGCCATTCGCCGCATGAAATGCAATGACCCAACTTCGCAACACGTCGAATTGATCGCCAGCATTAATGCCCTGACTTTTGCCTCCTGTAATCGTTACGTAGGTCCCTTGCACAGATGTTATATAAACGTCGACTGGAAGCCTGTTTATGAGGGCATAAACCAGATTTCCCAACCTTTCATTGATTTCCTTTTTCTCAATGACTTCAAGCCGTTTTCGTTCGATGGATTGAGTTTCGATCAGGTAGTTATCAAGTCGTGGACTCATGAGACGAGCAATAAAAAGAACGACGTCAGGTTTTACAATAACACTAAGTCCCGCAAAGGCATTCAATTCGAACTGTTTAACAAGCTGCTCTCGTCCTTTTGGAGATCTCCACCATTCGGCAACTAGGTCGTCGTTGATAAACTGAAATCGCATCGACGATCGCATGGCGTTTGAAAAAGCGCTCTCGACGTTCTGCTTAAGATCCGCCATACCCCCAATTGCGGGTGACAATTCTCCAGTCCACTGAACAGGCACCATACCGACTTGGGATATGACTGGCAAGCTTTGAGGGCCGCTTTCACTTTGAGCAAAAACGTGTTCAGAACAAATTAGCATCCCTAAAAGAACAAAAAGACTAATTCGATACATGCGCACCTTCTCTTCCTTACGACAGTTTCTCGATCTGATGTGACTTCCCGTCGAATGAAATTCTTCGCGCAGCTTCTTCAATAACCGTTTCAATGTGTACTGGTCTCTTCCAGATCTTGAAAAGATTGACTAGTGTTTCCATGGCATAATCATGTTTAAGTTCAATTCCATCATAATTATGCGTCAATAGTAGCTCTCCACGATTTCTAAAGTTGCCATCCGTAACAGAGATGATAGGGCTTCCAAAATTTGTGAGTTGCTGAAGGAGTCTCAGCTTCACATCCTTAAAACTTCTACTTGAGATAACATAGCGATTACTGCGCCTGTCATAATCATAAATAAACATCTTTTGTTCGTGGCAAAAGTCTTCTGTCAGATAGTCATCAATAAATGTAATATCGTTATGGTGCTGCCTGATTTCAAAAATTTTCTTTCTTCCAAGGCCGGTCATTTGATCCCGCTCACCCCTTTTTTTAGGATCGTCGCAGCTCAGATACTCGACCCCGAACTGCCCCTTTTCCCAGCGCTTTTCGGTATAGCGAAGCAACTCCAGACCCATTTTATAGGGGTTAAGCTGCCCAGGTTGCGAAGCGACAATACCCGAGAAGTGATCACAGTAGTCGACGATCTCAGATGCGGAAAGCGGTGCCAGCTGGGTCATAAGAAGGCTATGCCAATAGGTCGCCCATCCTTCGTTTAAGATCTTCGTCTGACCCTGCGGTGAGAAATAGTACGACTCACCCCGAATAATTTCGAGAAGACGCTTTTCCCAGGCATTAACAGGCGCGTGATCGATGAGGAATTTTAAGACATCCCGCTCAGCTTTCTCCGGAAAAGACAGTTTCCTC
>CAILAO010000503.1 GCA_903832105.1 uncultured Pseudomonadota bacterium
GAGGAGATTTTAGAGACTTTGTTATTTCTGATGAAGCAGATAAAGGTTTTCCAGGTTTGATTAATTTAATCGGGATCGAATCGCCGGGGCTTACTGCTTCTTTGGCAATATCACGTTACGTGAAAGAGAAAGTTTTAAATTATTCTTAGCTCTCTATTTTTCCCGTAAAAACGCGAAGTTTCGCGCCTCTAGATTTAGAAAAATAAGCGCTTCTTGTTTTGTAGTTATAGCAAGCTTCGAAACGACATATGTGTCATTCAGATTGTGCCGCAATCTCTTAAAATGACCATTTTGTCATTCTGAGGGAGCAGAGCGACCGAAGAATCTCGTCGGTAATTAAAAAGACTAGATCCTTCGCTAACGCTCAGGATGACGTTATGACACAGTCTGATTGCGGGTTCCGCCAACGGCGGGGCGAAGCAACCTATAGGCCATGAAGGTGAGTATCACGCCTTTTGTGATTTTTGATGTATCGTAACTGCTTGTCTTAGATGGAATTACGTACACTGTCTATAGTTACACTATGAAAAAGTCTTGACTATTTTAGAGTAGCTGAAATTTCACAATAATTGAAGGAATTTGAGATGAAAAAAATAACTTCGAAAAAGTTAAGTTCAATCCCTTTAGATATAAAAAGTTCGGATTATAAGAAGTTTTTTAGTGAGATTAAAGATCGTATTGTTCAGGCGCGTTATGAAGCCTATCGCTCTGTTAATAAAGAATTGATTCTGCTTTATTGGGATATTGGCAAGAGGATCGTTGAAAAGCAGAAGCGTCTGGGATGGGGCGAGGCTATTGTTGAGCAGTTGTCCGCCGATTTGCAAAGGGAATTTGCCGGAGTGAAGGGCTTATCTGCCCAGAACCTTTGGCGGATGAAACAGTTTTATGTTGCTTACTGTAAGAATGAAAAACTCTCAGCACTGCTGAGAGAATTGTCATGGACGCAAAATCTTTGTATTTTGCACGGGGCGAAAACTGTTGAAGAGAAAGAGTTTTACATTAAGACATGCATTCATGAACGGTGGAGTTCTCGGGAGCTGGAGAGACAGTTAGACTCCGCCTTGTTTGAGCGGTATATGCTTTCCATGAAGCCCCGGACGATTGTAGCTAAAACAAAAGAAAAGGATCCGCTGGCGCATTTTAAAAATGAATACTTTCTTGATTTTCTTGGCCTTCAGGATGGGTTTTTAGAGAAAGACCTGCGAAAGGCTATCGTTGGTAATTTGAGACAATTTTTCCTTGAGTTTGGCAGAAACTTTACATTTGTTGGGGAAGAGTGTCCGATTGTTGTTGGTGGTGAGGATTTTAAGATTGATCTTGTTTTTTATCATCGTGAATTGCGTTGTCTTGTGGCGGCGGAGCTTAAGATAGGCGTGTTTAAGCCGGAATATGTCGGCAAAATGCAATTTTATCTTGAAGCGCTTGACCGTAAGATTAAACTCGAGCATGAGAACCCTTCGGTTGGGCTCATTTTATGTAAAGACCATAACAAAGAGGTGGTCGAAATTGCGATGAGCCGTGCGGCTTCTCCGATGCAAATTTCCCTTTATAAAACAGAGATCATCGATCAGCGATTATTGAAGAGGCGGTTGCATAATTTACCATTACCTGAAGGAAAAAAAGACTGAGGGAAAGGTCAATCTCTAAGCTATGATTAACTTAAAAAATAAGCGGATTTTAGTTACCGGCGGCAATGGTTTTTTAGGCTCTTTCGTGGTAAAAAAGCTTAAAGAGCGCGGATGCAAGAATATTTTTGTGCCGCGCAGCAAGGATTATGATTTAGTGCGGATGGATTGTGTCAGGAAAGTTTATCATGATACCAAGCCTGATATTGTGATACATCTAGCGGCCAAAGTCGGGGGTATCGGGGCAAACCGGGATAATCCCGGTAAATTTTTTTACGATAATTTGATGATGGGCGCTCAGATGATGGAGATAGGCAGACAGAGAGGGATAGAGAAATTTGTGGCCATAGGGACAATCTGCTGCTATCCGAAATTTACGCCTGTTTCATTTAAAGAGGAAGACCTTTGGAATGGTTATCCTGAAGAGACTAATGCTCCCTACGGCCTGGCGAAAAAGATGTTATTAGTGCAATCTCAGGCGTATCGCCGGCAGTACGGGTTTAATTCAATTTTTCTTCTTCCGGTCAACCTTTATGGCCCTAAAGATAACTTTGACCCGGTGTCTTCGCATGTTATTCCGGCGTTGATAAAAAAGTGCGTGGACGCGGTCAGGCAGAAAAAAAAATCTATTAGAGTCTAGGGCACA
>CAILAO010000504.1 GCA_903832105.1 uncultured Pseudomonadota bacterium
AACCCATCCTAGACTTAAAAGGATGTGCCATCAGACCACCACCTGACGGAAACAGAACAGTTTTTATAATAGCAACAGCAAGGATCGCTTCAGCCAAAGAACCAGATTCTCTTGCCCCAGAACATATCGCAGTCACAGTTCGGCCATCCACTCCGCCGAGAGCTTCCTCGAAGCTACTGTGCTTTTTAAATAGCATGTCCAGATCCGGCCGCTCATCAAGAAGTCCCGCTTGACGCTCACCTTCACTTGCTTGATCAGCAGTCGCTTGCGACGACTTTGCTTTGTCCCCCGCTTTCTTTTTAAGCAAGCGCTCTTTGTTTGCTTGATCACTCAAGTTGGTCGCTGAACGGTTAGTGACACAACCCACTATGAAAAAGCAGAAGACTGCAAAGCAAATAATTTTTATCTTGATAAGATTCATAAGTGGTCTTCCTTAATAAAATTAAAATATCATTATATCATTTTAAAGAGAGAACTATCATCCTAATAAAATAGCGGCATTGATTATGGTAAGTATCGTCGAGAGTGTCAATCTGGAAATGAAGGCGCCGGGGGCTGGCAACCTTCAACGAATTGATGCAAAAGGAGCACAAGGGACGTTATTTATTTTTCCCCCACCCTTGTTCTTATTCATTTTTCTTGCAATGCATTCATCATGCCATGAACTAGGGATTTTATTGATGCTATTTAATGTGCTGTTTTTTCGAGATTTTTCTAGAACTCATCTAGACTTCTTTTTTTCTTGACTCATAAATCGCGCTTTTGGTGGTTACGCTTCAACAATTTGGTCATTTTGTGCGCCAGTTTGCTACGAATCATGGCCAGATTTCCGGACAGATGTTATGATCCACTCATCTATTTTCTGTACCTTAAACAAGGAGTAATACATAAGTTTATGAGCATAATGCCAACGTTACATATCCTACATCTTGACGATGATCCCTTCGAACTCTCAAAGGTCGAGAAGGCTCTAAGTAGAAATTCCATTCATTGCAAGTTTACCGTTGACTCCGCCTCTAATGTCTCAATATTTAAAAATAAATTGATATCGACACCGCGGCCCGATCTTGTCATTTTGGATATCCACATCGATGACCAACATGCGCCAGAAGAATCGGGAATAACTATTGCAAGAGAAGTAAGACGGACTTGCCCCGACGCAGTCGTCCTGATGCGATCCTCAGACGATGAGGTGTCAACCATTGCTGAGTGCCTCAATTCGGGAGCGGACGATTTTATCTCGAAGCAGTCCGACCGTGGAGAGTTGAGTTTGCGAGTTTACAATTCTTATAGGTTGGCAACTTTGAAAAGAGGAATTGATTCCAACGTCAATAGCGCTATGCAGCCGCAGGTAAAGGAAATAGGTTTTGCAGGGAATACGATGCGTCGTGTTGCGATGCGAATCCCCTCCATCATAGAATCAGCTATTTCCTCCATATATGTTTCCGGGGAGTCCGGCACAGGGAAAGAAATAGTTGCTGATTTGTTCACGGGACACATCAAGCCTGGAACTCCATTTTTGAAAGTCAATTGTGGAGCTATTGTACCAACTCTTCTTGAAAGTGAATTATTCGGACATGCAAAAGGGGCTTTTACGGGCGCGGCAACGGAAAAAAAGGGATTCATTGAAAGAGCTTCGGGTGGATGGATCTTCTTAGATGAAATAGCAACACTTCCATTACCTTCTCAAGTAGCCCTTTTAAGAGTTATCGAAAACCAAGAAGTCACAAAAGTTGGATCGACTACCTCAATTCCTGTTAAAGTAAGGATCGTTTCAGCTTCCAATGAAAACTTGGAACATCTCGTTAAAATCGGGCGTTTCCGCCAGGATCTTTGGCAACGAATCTGTGAAACCGAGCTTTTTTTACCACCTCTCCGTGAACGATCTGATGAAATCCCCGAGCTAATCGACTTTTTCTGTAAGTCTATGCCTGGCGGACCCTATCAAGCTACAGATTCAGTAGTTGAAGTGCTTTCGAGCATTCCTTGGAAATCCGGCAATGTTCGTGAACTTAGAAACTGCCTGCGCGCAATGACGGAGTTTAGCGTCGATAAGCTTCTGACCCCC
>CAILAO010000505.1 GCA_903832105.1 uncultured Pseudomonadota bacterium
CGCGGTCACCAACTACAGCTCGGACCTCCCGTTCATCATTAACGGCTCCTGATGTAGCTGATTCTGCTAGGTCGGGCCAATTGGATATGCCGGATGCGGTCAAAATTTCAAAACTTGACGAACCACTACGCAAGGAAATCCTGAACAGCATCAAACAAGGTTCTAAACCCGCCGAAGCAATCAGGGAAACAATGAGACAAAAGATAAAGGTAGAACTGGAATCAGTTGAGGCAATGGCCACAAAGGCTGTTCAAGGCGTGTATGACGTTATCGTTGTCGACCCACCTTGGGACATGGAAAAGATTGAACTCGATGTAACACCAACACAAGTGGCTCTCGATTATCCTACAATGTCTTTAGAGGAAATAAGCCAGATGTCTATTCCTTTTGCTGAAGACTGCCATGTGTGGGTATGGACTACGCAAAAGTTCCTCCCTCATGCTTTGAATATTATCAAGTCCTGGGGTCTTAAATATGTGTGTTGCTTTGTATGGCATAAAAGCGGGGGGTTCCAGCCAATTGGCTTACCTCAATATAATTGTGAATTCATCCTATATTGCCGTAAAGGTTCGCCACAATTCGTAGATTTTAAGAACTTTCCAACGTGTTTTAATGCTCCGAGAACTGGTCACAGCAAAAAACCAGAAGCTTTTTACGAATTTGTCAGACGTGTTTCTGCGGGGCGTAGATTGGACATGTTCAATCGAAGGGAAATCGAAGGATTCGAGACATGGGGAAAAGAGGCTGCATAATTATGGATAACAATAAAAACATTTTCAAATCCTCTAATACTACAGAGAAGGAATGGGCCATGGAATACATGGAAAATAATGCTGCTGAATCTAGTGGTTCCGCAGCCAACGATGTGACGAATAGCGATGTAGCGACTTATACTGGTTCCATAGTCGTGGAAAATGAAGAGATATTTTCTGACTCTAAACCAGTTGACGCTCAATCTCAAAATTCAGATGAATCTTCCAAAGTGAAAGAAACTGGATTTATCAATATCAAAGACATCAATATTGATAAGTCCTACTTTGGAAGACTTTCCCAAGATGCTGACACAGTAAATCTTTATAAGGAAGCAATTATAGCTGGTTCATGCTTTCCCCCCATTAAGTTGGAAAGGTCCACCAATAAACTTGTCGATGGAGGACATACTTATGTAGCGTTAAGAATCATAGATAAAATGTGTAAAAAAAGTGAATTGAAAAAAGAAAGTTTACCTAATGCTTTTGATGGTGATTTGGCTAGGGTTGAATATGTTGAGATTCCAAAAGAAAAATTACCCAGTTTTTTTGCCATGACTTGCAATATCACTCACGGTCAAAGACCCTGTCCTAAAGATATCTACGCCATTGCAAAATTACAGTTTGAATTTAATCCTAATTACGGCTCTAAAGATTTACAAAAAGATATGAAATTTTCTCCACAAGCAGCGGGGAAATATGTGAAAGGTCCTCTTGAAGATAGAAAAGCTATAGTTGACAACTATATTATTGAAGCCGATAAAGCCGGTAAAACTCAAACCGAGATTGCAACAGATTTAAAACAAAAGTATCCGAATTGGAAGGGTACTTCTCAGGCAAGTATTTGTAACACTTTAAAGGAACATAGGGCCAAGACTAAAACCAATGAAGCCGTAAGTAAAACAGAAATAGAATTGGATTCCAATTCCAATGAAGATGCTCCCATTGTTACCGATGAAGAAGAACCATCAGCGGCTTCAGTAAATTCTACTCCAGAAGATTCAGAATCAGATTCTTTAAGTAGTGAAGAATCCATTGATTCCATTGTTCCAGAAAATCCAATTTTTATAGAATGCATGAAGGTTTTGGATGAAGTAGAAAAAACAATACTTTACAAGGTGGAGTTTTTGTCTGGGGCGGAAGTGGAAGATATTCTCACAAGAATTGAATTGCTGGGAAATAATATTGAAAATAAAGCCGTTAAATGTACGGTGATTAAGTAGAAACATTTGATTAACTACTAATAGCAGCGTCTCAATATAACAATTGGACGCTGCTACAATAAGAAATTGGAACGTAGGTAGAATCTGGGATGGAGAAGAGAGTGACGGCCAGAAGGTTTCATAGGAAGATGATGAAAACTAGTAAAGATGTAGATAATAAATTGAATATTCAAAAACCGAAACATCGAAACTCATTTTCATTATTTCCCACGGGAATAAACAAAACGAGTTGCTCTGTCTCCGAATTAACGGAAAACTAATCAGATAGAGGGTCACAGAAGCATTTTACCATGGAAAATATTCTAACTACTGAACAAGCAGCAGAATATTTATTCGTACGAAAGTCGGATATTCACAAATACGTACGCCAAGGTAAATTGGACTGTGTCCAGCTATCTTTCAAGGTACGACGCTTTACAGAGTCACAATTGGATGAATTTATTCAAAGACAATCTACATCGAAACCAAAACCGATTGACAGTTCCCAACGTGTAAGATTACCATCTCCTCCTAGAAAGAAAGAGGGGGGTGAGAAATCTACAGGGGATTCTGCCAGAGCGATTAGAAAGGAGTTACGCTCATGGCGATTGTAAAACGGAACGGTTACTGGTTCATTTATTTTAGACCGTTCAAGGATAAAAAAATAGGTGTCAAGTTGTTGAATATTACAAACAAGGCTCAAGCTAGTCAAGTAGAGATATTGATAACGATGGCATGCAGGAGCGGTGATTATTCAGGTCTTGAATCAGTGTCAAAGGAGGCTTGCATACGGATGTTTATGAACCAGAAATGGGAATTACCGCCGGACCTGTGTGAATCATTTAAGCCTCAAAAGGAATTGACATTGTGGGACGCTAGTAAGTTTTTTCTAACGTATCCTGAAATTAGTAATAATCCTAGCCTATGGCGGTATGAATTTGCGATTGCTAGACTTGTTGAGACACTCGGTAAAGATAAGCCCATAAAATCTTTATGGGTTCCAGAATTGAGAAGTTATAGAGACACACGTCTAAAAGATAATGCTGCTCCTGCAACTATTAACTGGGAAATGAGTACTCTCTCAAAGTTGTTCGGGGCTTTGATAGAGAGTAGATTGATTGAAAACAATCCAGTTCGTTTACTAAAGAGACTGTCAGTAAAGAGTGGGGAACGAGAGATTTACTTTAGTTTTGAGTATGTAAAACAAATCGCTGAACATACGCCAGACTGGTTCAAGGCCCTCATTTGGACTTCATATTACACAGGGATGAGGCGTGGAGAGTTAATAGGATTGAGCAGACAACAAATAAACTTATCCAGACGGATTATATATGTCAAACCGGACCAGACAAAAGAAGAGCATCCTAAGAGGATTCCAATTCAGAAGGAATTGGTCAATATTTTGAGAAATGTCCTGAAAGTAACCTGTTTAGGTACTGACAGAGTGTTCCTACTACAAGACAAAAAGGGTGTCCGACCTATAGGACTGGAAACTTTCAAGAACTGCTGGCCAAGGGCATGTGAATACCTCAATCTAGAAAAACCATGGGGGAGATTTCATGATTTACGTCACACATGGAGAACCAATGCTAGAAGGTCTGGTGTGGATGAACAAATCGCTGAGGCCATTATGGGACATTGGCTTAAGGGTAAATCAGTGAATGACCGCTATGGTCGTATCAGTGATAAAGAACTATTGGATGCAATTGATAAGATGACTTTTGACCATGGAGAAACCGAAATCCATGTTTCAACACCAAGGAAATCTAGTTCTCAAAAAAGGTAACTGAATGGTAACTGGAATGAAGAAAATAATTAAAAGACTGGACACCAATATGCTAAAAGTGTAGTGTTACTAGATGTCGGGACGTGGCTCAGCCTGGTAGAGCACTGCGTTCGGGACGCAGGGGTCGCCCGTTCAAATCGGGCCGTCCCGACCATAAAACACAATAATGTTTCAATTAGTTACAGCTTCGACGCCCATCGAAGCTTTTCTTTTTCAGGGGCCTTTTGTACATGCGCTGCTTGACGCCCTTACAAAGCTGCGACAACTCCAGAGCCCCACAGGCAAATCAGTCAATGCTATAATCGCTGAACACTTTGGAGAAACGGCCAACAAGGGTATTTCTTGTAACTTCTCAAAAACCCCGGGAGAGGCAAACTTCCAAGCAGTGTATTGAATAGGCGGGTTTTTTTGCAAGGGCTTTGGGACGTGTTCAATCGTTTGTCTTTAAGGCAATAAGCGGGGAACCAAGTTTTTGCTTGTCGTCTCAAAAAAGAACGCGACAAGAGCAAGGAAATATGCTTTACAGGGGGCATGAAAACCACCCCAAAGATTCCCGAGATTCGCCAAGAGGAGCTTATACCACTGTGCAGTCTAACAAGGAATTCTCAGATAGGGGAAATTCGTTAGAGACCTAAGCCGCTCTGGATCGTTTTGAAGACGAACAATCTCCGAACATAAAGCCTGCTCTACTTCCTC
>CAILAO010000506.1 GCA_903832105.1 uncultured Pseudomonadota bacterium
AACCTCGAGATTATTAACTTTGCAGTTATTTTGGACCTCTTTCTGTCTATTATTGGGATCAGTGAGGCGTCCCCTTTTCCTAGGGCTATCTTATATGAAACACTTTTAAGTATTAGCCCCAATAGTTATGGTCTTTATATCCTTTCAAGAACAGATCTCACAACGATTCAAATCTTCTTATCTTATCGAACCAAATCATCCTCGGACTCAACAATGAAGCCAACCTCTGTCGCGCTTAACGGACGAAAGATTTTTTTGACGATCGAAAACGTAAAAAACCATGATGAACTTTCAATGTTCACAGTCGATGACTTCAAAAAACCAAACGGCGAAAGGCAGGTGGTCCCGATGGTCAATTGGATTGGTGTTGGGATGTACGCAATTAAGAAAGCAGCAGAAGATGAGGTCTATAATGACTCTGATCTCAAAAAGCTAAGAACCTCTCCAGCATTCGTTAGATCCATCGGAAAATAAAAATTCAAGCTGTTTTTTGGTAAGTTTCAGAAAGAAAAGGGAAAAGAAAAGGGGACGCCTCACTGATCCCTAGTAAGAAAAGGGTTAAGAAAAGGGGACGCCTCACTGATCCCTAGAAAAGGGGACGCCCCACTAATTCCAAACCTCGAGATTATTAACTTTGCAGTTATTTTGGACCTCTTTCTGTCTATTATTGGGATCAGTGAGGCGTCCCCTTTTCTCCTTTTCTCCCCTTTTCTCGAGACGAAGAGAGTGGGTGTTAAGAACGGCGTCCTCCTAAATTAGTGAAAAAACAGCAAGGCCAACAGCGGCAAAAAATTTACTTCTTATGGGCGCGGAAATCATGCTTAAGCAAGTGTCTTATTCAATATAGAGTACTCTGAGGAGGTATACGTTAACCCAGTGCCATTCAGCACACACCCTAAGCAGATACTTTAACAAAAGGAAGCATCAAAACCGCTACGATCAGACCAAGAATAAATCCAGCTGCGTGAGAAAGATAACTCGTGTTAGGTTGAAATGTCGTAGGAAACATAATAATGAGCGAAAAACCGATCGCACGCATACTCCTCACGAGAATTGAGTAATCCACATCAAAGCGGATATACAAAACAAGCCACATGGCCACCATGGCGTAAACCATGCCTGAAGCCCCAAGAAGTTGAACATCGAGATCGTAAAAGTAGATGGTCACGAGGTTTGCTAGGGCACCAATCAAAAAAGAGACCACAGGAAAAGCAAGACGCCCAAAAAATGCACGCAAAAACCAGCCAAAAATCAAAAATAAAGGTCCATTAGATAAAAAATGCGCCAAATTCGCATGAATCATCACGGCAGTAAACAGTCGCCAATATTCATGATCTTCGAGGATTGACCTTTTTGTAAGCCATAGCTGATCACGAAAAGTTGTGTCCCAGAAGACAAAACTCATTAGTAAAAAAAATAAATAGAAAAGCAGAGCGGTCTTTGCGTGACTTTTTGAAGGAAATCGGTTCAGCGGTCCTTTGGGTTTTTGCGGGGTTGGCTCAAAATCCTCGGGTTCAGGAACATAACTGGTTTCTTGCACATCTTGCGCTAGAGCCTCGTCCTGAGGAGCTTGCACTGTTTTTTTAGCAAACGGGCGATATCGAATCCGAGGAATCGATCTGGGATATCTTGGACGAATAAACATACGGCTATCCTACTAGTGCCTAGAACTTCACCTTCGAAATACGCACGAATTCGTTTGCTGTAATCTGAAATTCCTTACTTACTTCTAGCTCAAAAGCTTTATCTAAGACGTATTCCTTCTCAGGATCTTTTGTCAGGTAGCTAATCCTTTGGATGACAACAATATCCGAAAATAGCCTCTTTTTAAGTTCACTCATCAAACGTGCAGCATTTTTGTTCGCATGTTCGAAATTAACCGATCCGTAATTCAAAGCAACAAACTGACCTGGTCGATCAGAAACGACAAGTATGTTTGGAGATTCCAGCCTCCGGACGTATTCCGTCGTTTGCCGAAACTCACGAATTAAAACAAGAGTGTTAATAAAACGCCCCTCTACCGCGGCCGGGTGGTAGATGATAAACGCAAAAACGGCAAAAAATAGCAGTGCGCGACCAGAGATAATCTCCGGAGAAATTATCTTTATCAGAATGGGAAGAAGACTAAGCACAACAACAAAAATCAAAAAGAAACGCGCCTGCGTTGGATGATTCATCGTTCCGCCGTAATGAGCGAGAAATATGGCGGTGCTAATACACAGCACCGAACAAAAAATGATTGCGAAATGACGCGTAGACTCTGACATTGAAAGTGAAATCTTTTTATCCTTTTTTATCATTCGTCGATAGATAAGATAAAAAATCCCAATAAATGACGCTAAGGTCACAGCACCTGCGTAGGGTAAAAAGTAAGCAAAATCAAATATCGATGAACCCAGGATTTTGGCGTTCTCTCCAAACTTTTGCAGCGTAAACAGCGGAATATGATCGGGATGTTCGTTATGCTTTCCCCAGGTTAAAATGAACTGCCATGCGAGGGGGAGCAGCATGAGAGGGGTCGCTGCTAAGGTCAACATATTCTCTCGCAGTTCGTCCCATTTTATATATCGCAAACAAAAAAGGAGCCCAAAAACCAGGGGAAGAAAAATGATCGACTCGTAGCGTATGTTCGCTAAGAGGAGAAATGTCATCCAAGTAAATCCGAATGAATTTGGATCGTTATCTTTTATAAAAACAAACAGGCCTGCAAATCCGAGAAAAAAGAAAAACGTTGAACATAAATCAAACCCCCCGGATGTACCGTAGATCGACATAACCGGATACGTCACAACCAAAACCATCGCTGCTGCTGCCGAAAAGTGATCGGTAAATCGGCGAGCAACAACATAAATGCCGGCAAGAAACAAGAAAAGAGTCAGCGCGTTTAGGATAAAGGGATTCCGGTAATTATAGTCTGTGATCAAATGCAAAAGGTGCGTTAAATATGGAAAGAGCAGGGGTCTTGTGGGAATTTCCCTATTGATAGGATTAAGATTTCCATAATAGTACTTTGCAGAAGTAAGATTATAAACGGTTTTTTCTGAAACCATCGCCTTTGAAACTGCTAACAAATTGGTTTCGTCACTTAAGGTCTTGAAACCAACATCAACGGATACAAAAATGATTCCTGTAAGCAAGGCGGCTAAAATAGTGCCCGGAGTATTCTGCTTAAGAAAAGCAAGTAGTGAAAAGTCTCTTGCTTTCCACAAGAAGGCTGTTCGAGCAATCCATAAAAAAAACATCGCCGAAATAATATAATAAGACCCTTTTGCAAAAAAACTTGTCATTCTTGACTTGTCAAGAATAGAACTAACTAACAAAAAAACGAACACTCCCAAGATCACTATGGAAAGAAAAAGAGTTTTATGAGAGATCAACGTTTTGACATTCATCGGATTAATACCTACCCGTTAGAAGACTTTTCTTTATCATTCCGCTTGTACATAAAATGATGGTAAAGAAGTCCAATCATACCTGACATAATCCCCATGTCGGCAACGTTAAAAATATTAGTCCCAATTCCACCGACACCGCACCACATAAAGTCCACGACGTACCCCAACAAAAACCGGTCAATGAGGTTTCCAAGTCCCCCACCTAATATCAAAGCAAACGACGCAACCTCCAACAAATGCAGAGTATCATTCCTTAACACATAGGCAGCGATCCCTCCGAGAACTAGTAGAGGCAATAGCATGAACACAAAAAATCTCAAGGATGTCGGCCAATTTGCTCCCAGACTGCCGAAGGCGCCGCGATTTTCGGCATACTCAAGCCTGACCGTGCCCGCCAGAAGTGTCATTGCATTATGCTTTATTTCCAACTCAGCAATTCTTTTCGTTGTCTGGTCAACACTAATAACCGCAAAAAGAATACTAAGTACCAAAAAAAGTCGATTGAGCTTTTGCATTAAAAAAATCTCCCCGTTTGGTCAGACCTAATGCTGCGCTTAAGGTCGTGAAAGAAAGGCAATAGTTTCAATATGGTAGGTGTTTGGGAAAAAGTCAAATGCTGTAATATTCGTCATTTCGTAACCTTTTTTATATAGAGCCCCCAAATCCCTTGCGAGAGTAGCAGGATCGCAGCTTATATAAACAATATGCTTAGGTGCAATCTGACCAAGCGGAATGATGCCGCGATACATTCCTTCTCTCGGTGGATCTGCCAACACTAGATCAAAGGGTTCTCTTTTCTTTGCACATTTCCATAGATGAGCTTCCGCGTCTCCTGCAAGATAATTCATGTTGGAAAGGTTATTGATTGCCGCATTGTGCTTTGCCGACTCAATCGACGCTTTGTTGCTCTCGATTCCTTCGATAGATC
>CAILAO010000507.1 GCA_903832105.1 uncultured Pseudomonadota bacterium
ATGAAGTGGGATCGTATTGCATGCGGAACGTCCAGCCGACCAGCGGTAAAATGACAAAGAAGCAAAAGGCTAAAAGAGCTAGATTGCATCGCTTGATCTGATTCCCACCGTGATACCAAAGGATGAGGGCAGCCACCATCGGCAGGCAACTAGCGGAAGGTTTGGAGAATAAGGCTATGGTGAAGCATATGATAAAAAATGCGGCATGTCGCCACCATCGTTGGGTGTTGATTCCTATGATTTGGTGCAGGGCCAGCAGCGAAAAGAGAGCGCTAAAAAGATCACGCAAGCCCGAGGCCCAAGCCACAGGCTCTACCTGCAATGGATGCAAGGCGAAGATGAGTCCGCTGATCAGACAAGCTGCGCGCGATTGGAAGATGCGGTGGGCGAGAAGGTAGACCAGAATGGCATTGATGGTGTGCAAGCAGAGATTCGATAGGTGAAAGGTGGCTGGGTTCAGGACTGTACTACCTTGCAGAAACATGGAAACCCAAGCTACGAGAGACCATACGAAATAGCTAACGGGGATGTACAAATCAAAGAAGGGAGACTTGAAATAGCCCACAATGGCTTGCCACGATGGCGCACGCAGTAGAGGGTTTTCGGCGAGATTACGCGTGTCGTCCCACTCGACAAAATCAAATTCCGTCACCCGTCCGAAGACAACAATAACCATGGCAATAATGACAAGGATTGGAAGCGTCCGATGCAGCGTCTCGAAGCTGAACAGCCGATTTGATCGTGAGGGTTGAACCATTTAACGTTCCATTTCTCATCGGCAGAGTTTTTTTAGCATGTCGATTTTCCGCCTTTGGCGAACACGTTCTGGTGCAAACAAGCGAACCCAGCCGTGCGTCTTTTTTTTGTCTTCCTCCCTTTTCAGAGGCTTCTTATTAATTTTTACCGGACGAACGGCAAGAGAACAACGTTTTTTGAATGACACTTGCTTAAGCTCGATTTTCGGGCCCATAAGGCGTGGAAACTTACCTCGTTACTATATCGCGATTATCGTCAACCCCTATGAACACTTTGGGGCCTTGGATCCACTTCAAGTTGCAATTTGCGTAACCTATGTGTGGACCAGAGAGGGCTGGCTGTATTGTGCGGCAATTTTGGATTTATTTAACCAGAAAATAGTTGGCTGGCATCTTTCCGACCGTCTTTCTCAAGATTTGGTTTTGCCTGCTTTAGAAAATGCGATTAAACGTCATAATCTTGGTTGTGGACTTATTCTTCGTTCTGATCGTGCGAGTCAGATTATAATACGCACGACTGCGTCCCATCACCATTGCATTTGCAGACCGCTCCAGTATCCAAGGTGACCGACTCGCCAACCTTGACTGTCTTTCCTCCGATGATACATGTGGGCAGCTCGAATGGAGCGGCTACGCATGACTGCGTCCCGTCGCCATTACAACTGCATACAGCTCCAGAGTCTAACTTGACAGATTCACCGACCTTGACTGTCTTTCCTCCGATGATACATGTGGGTAACACAATTGGCGCATCCACGCACGATTGAGTCCCGTCAGCATTACATTTGCACACAGCTCCCGATTCCAGCATAACCGATTCGCCGACATTGACAGTCTTTCCACCTAAAATACACGTAGGTATCGTCAGTGGAGCGTCAACACAAGAGATCGTGCTATCGGCATTACATTTGCAGGTTGCACCGGACTTTACAGTGATCTGTTCGCCCTGTTTAACCTTGGTTTCTTCGATGAGGCAAGTGTTCTCATTGACACTTACATCACTACTTGTATTTGTTGCACTACTCGTGCTTATATTACTTGCGTTTGCATCACTACTAGAAGCGCTCACACTACTCACATTACTTTCACCTTTTTTTATTGTCGCCGAACGGTTACTGATTGAACTATCTGAACAGGCTATAACCATCGTTAAAAGCACAAAAGAAAGTTGGGATTTGGTTAGTTTCATTGATCTTTCTCCTTACCAAATTAGAGGCTTTAACTCCCTTTTCGGAAAAAGATGCTGAAAACTTGAGACTTATTTCTTAATCACTGTATTTATTGGGTTTTA
>CAILAO010000508.1 GCA_903832105.1 uncultured Pseudomonadota bacterium
CCAAAGCGGAACGCATCCGTAGGGTTAAATAGAGGAAGGTCTCTCGCCCTTTGTTTGGGATTTCCAGGAATATAGATCAGAGTTTGAAATAGGGGCAGACGTGGCCACATATACCGTGGCGCCTATTTAAGAGTCACCTTTTTTAAGAAAGACCCGAAGATTTTGCTGAAAACACTTTTTCAGCAGAGTCTAACTACTCAAAATAAATAAAGTAATTTTTTTTCTTAAAGTTTTCCGGAAACAATCCGATCCCCTTATTAGTAAATAACGCGAAACTAGGAAAAACAGTCATGAAATTGATCTATTTCTTTGCGATCTATCTGCTATCGCTGGGTTTTTCGGCGTATGCGACCACGTCTGAACAGGACTCACCGGAGTCTGTCAGTATGGTGTACGCAGGAAGGCTCATGGAAGATGGCAGGGCCATGACCGGGTCTGTTGCGCTCGATGTCGCATTCTCTACGGATGCGAATGGCTATGAACTGATTGAAACTGATCTTAAACCCTTTCTCGACGTTTCTTTGCAAGACGGCTTCTTCCAAGTCAATATTCAACTCAGCAGAAAAGACGCCGAAAAACTTTTTAACACATCTTTAAAACCTGTTTACATCCAGTTCACCGCCAATGGGATACCGCAACCTAGACAGCGTTTCAATGTCGTCCCCTATGCCATCAATGCACTTAAGGTGCCCGTGGATCAAAAAAGCATCGTGTATAACAGCGATGGAAATCTTGGGGTTGGCGTCCTTTCTTCGTTGAAGCTCTCTTCTCAAAGCTCACCTGACGCAAGTTATTTCGTTCTAAAAGCCCCAGACGGCCTGTCGGGCGGCCAAGTCGTCTTGACACTCCCACCGAACGTCGGAACAAGTGGACAGATTCTGACAAGCAATGGCATTGGTGATTTAGTTTGGCAAACAGCGAGTGGTTTGTACCCAGCTCAAGACGAAGCAAAAGTAAAACTTCTCACTGTTACTAAATCGGTAGACCTTGATAGTTTAGCCTCATCAAGTCATAGCGCAGTCACCGTAGGCACCGCAAATGGTCTCAGCCTTTCTGGCCAAGTACTAAGTCTAGATTCCTCATCTGCGACAACCACAGGCGCTTTAAGCAGCACCGATTGGGGGCGCTTCAATTCGGCATACACAGCAGTAAACTCTGCGACAGATAGCAACATCAATCAAGCAATCGTAAAACGCGATCTATTAGGAGGTTTTTCGGCGGGGGCCATTACAGCCTCACTTAATGGCAACGCGCTAACTGCAACAACTGCGGGAAATGTCACGGGGACAGTGGCTGTGGCAAATGGCGGCACAGGACAAAGCACACTCACAAACGGCGCGATTCTCCTTGGTAACGGGACCAGCGCAATTTCGAGCACAGGTCCCGACACTGCGGGAAAAATCCCCATCAGCAATGGTACAACCATCGCGATGGAATCGATTTCCGGTGACGCGACGCTTTCGCAGACAGGTGCCTTGACGATAGGAGGCGGCGCAATCAATAGTGGCAAGATTGCATCCGGAGCGATATTGGATGCTCATGTAAGTTCAATCGCACCGTCTAAACTCCAATCCGCCAGCGCTTCATTAGGCCAGGCTTTACAATGGAACGGATCAATCTGGACTCCCGCAAACGACATCGATACTATTCGTGTGGAAGCAAAAACAGCCGACTACACCGTATCTCAAGCTGATATAGCAAAACTGTTGCTTGTCAACGGAAGCTCGGATGTAACAGTAACGCTTCCCTCCAGTGCTAGTGCTGGATTCTATTTTACCGTAAAAAGAGTTGGGACCGGACTTGTGACTGTGGCGCCGACAGGATCAACAATTAATGGCACGGTAGTTCCGTACTATCTCACAGGAAGTCAGGCCACCATAAAATTCGTCTCCGACGGCACGGGTTGGCATGTGGTTTCGGAATTAAATAACGTCATTTGCGGCGGCGCGGTGAGTTGCTATGACAGCGTCGAAGCAATGTCTAATCTGCTCGCCATGACGCCATCAAGAAAGCTGATCGAGTATGTCGCAGCCTCGGGGAACTTTAAAGTATGGAGCGAAAGAGGCGGCTCTAGAATACTTCGCGCACATGGTTTTGATGAGTGGCAAAAAAAGCTTAATGTCGATGGCAGAAGTTTTTCTGCATCGGATTTTACGAACAAAACGATTCTGGCGGGACGAGTTTGTCCTCCGAACGTATATATTGACGAAAGCAATAAGTTTTCGATCGGTAATTGTCTTTATTATGATTCGGGTGGTATACAGGATGGTGAATACTTAGCAAATGCACACGGAACTACTTATAAATGGTACTATTTTAATGATTTCACCTGTCACAACGCTCTAAAAGGCATGCGCTTACCAACGGCCTTCGAAGTTCAACTACCGGCTTCTCACGAGAACGCCTTGCCTTACACCGATGGAACGCCCACTCTTGCTTTGTCCGCAGGTGTTCCCCATGTTAACGGGTGGACCTGGACTGCCACAACACACAGCGGAGATCCTAACAACTATGTAGCGTGGCAAGATTATCAGTTTACATATTTTGGTTTTAACACACTGCATAACCTCCGCTGCGTACTCCCTTGATAACAAAAGCCTCTAGCGTAGCCCTGTGAAAGGTCCGTTTTTCGAGGGAAAGATCATCCGTGAATAAAGGTAAAATGAGCTATGTTCCTCCGCGCCGAGAAGCCCCGGGGAGCCTGCAAATGTATCCCCCTACAATTATTAAACAAATCATCAGCCGTAGCCTGTCCCATTAACAACATCGGCATCTTCTACATTATTGATATTGCTTGTCGATAGCATTTTTTGTATACAGACCGCGCCGATAAATTGTTTTTGGTTACCACTTGGAGGTTTTATGAAGGGTATATTCTTTACTATGGCTTTGTTAGTTTCCTCAACGCAAGCTTTCGCTTGGTATTCAGAATCATGTGATGTGATCCAACAAAAATACGGTTTCTTCACCGACAGACCAGACATGATGGCAAGCTGTAAGGTTGGAGAGACACATTATTCTGGGATCAAAGATGAATTCAATTGGAACTTTTTCGGCATGTGCGAGTGCGATCCCGAGACTGGCTGGGCCCTCGATGGCTGCGAAGGCGGAATTTCATGTCTCGTAGTTGACACTATCTCTAAAGATAGATTCTGCGAATGGATGACCAGAACACCAAGAAAATACCAGCTTGATGGCGTTTGGATAAATCATCGTTATACTGACTTCTCACAGCTCTATCCGACAGCCGAAAAATTCGAAAATCACATGGCCAAATATTGCAGCGAAAGGTTCGGCGCCACGTTTGAGTATCGCGTGGTTCTTGACTGACGGTTCGGCATTTTTTACAACCGGTCCGGATTCTTCGCTTCGCTCAGGATTCTGGAGCAATTTGAGAAGTCCTCATTTTCTGTTGTTTCATTGCCAGATACACGAAATTCATTCTTAGTATAGTTCCACAAGCTTTTCCAAAGGAGAGATTGCGTGAAATAGCCAAAATTTTCCCTTTTCCCTTTATCTGTCAATAAATTATACAGGCCGGAATATCCTCTGCCTGGGCTAACACGAAGGTCTCTCTAAAGTTTTTTATAGGTCCTCCGATCATACACATATGAGGCAAACCAGGAGGAATACCATGAGTTTTCTCACAAATTTTTTATTACCTGTTTTACTGCTTTTTAGTTCGCTTTCATTCGCCAGTCCCTTCGAATTTTCTTACTCGGGGCGGCTCACAAAAGATAGCGGTGAACCTCTCGAAGGATCGGTTAGTCTTCAAGTTAAATTTTACCGTGCGGCCTCAGAAGGTGAGGCGGTACCTGTTGAAATTCTTCCTTTCAATAACATTACACTCGACCAAGGTGTGTTTCAATTAAGCTTCGGCAATCTAACTGCTGCTCAGTATCATCAGATATTTTCAGAGGCCGAACCTACGTTTATCGAAGTGACTGACATTGTGAGTGGCATCACTTATCCAAGGCAGAAGTTCAGCATTGTTCCTTATGCATTGAAGGTTCCTGTCGACGATCAGACGATTGGCTATAATTCGGATGGAAAACTTACGATCAAAAACACCCCGGCGTCTGGAGCCGCTATTTTGTCTACCATCAACTCATCGAGTGAGGGAAGCCTCGCACCAACCGTCCTTCCTAGTCTTGCTGGTGATGTCTCAGGATCAATCACGAGTGCAACCGTAAACAAAATTAAAGGCCGCGCCATTTCTGATCAATCTCCGGTTAACGGAGATTTTCTCTCTTGGGATAGCTCGTCATCATCATGGAAACCAGCAGGAGTAGAGGGTGCGTCTGGAGGAACTGTGACCCAGGTAGCTACGGGTGCGGGTTTGACCGGTGGCCCGATCACGACATCCGGGACGGTCTCGATAGCAAATCTTGGAGTCGATACGTCACAGATCAATACCGGGGCCGTCACAGCGGCCAAAATCGCGGCATGCGCTGACGGACAAATACTTAAAATGTCGGGAGCCACGAACTGGGTATGTACCGATGACAAAGTGGGCACCGTCACTACAGTCTCCGCCGCAGGACCACTCGCGAGTTCTGGTGGAGCAACTCCGCAAATATCCCTCTCGGGACAAGTCGCCATTGCTAATGGTGGTACCGGGGCTGCAACAAAGACCGCAGGATTTGATGCTCTTTCACCGCTCACGACGAAAGGTGACTTGGTTACACGAGATGGCACAAGTAACGTTAGACTTGGCGTAGGGACAAACGGTCAGGTCCTTACTGCAGATTCATCGCAAACAGAAGGTGTAAAATGGGCGAATATTCCTTCGGCTCCCGTTTCAAGCGTCAACACGTTAACTGGAGCCGTGACTCTCACATCAGACAACATCAGCGAAGGATCAACAAATAAATACTACAAGCAAAACTGCCCCACTGGATACATTTGGGTCCCAGGATTAGCTAAATTTGGAACATTGCCTGGCTTTTGTGTGATGAAGTATGAGGCAAAAGGTGCATGGGCAGGCTGCACTTCTGAACCGGGAGGAGAAATCTGGAGATATATTGATCAACCCACTGCAAGAAGTCTTTGTAAAGGTCTTGGTATGAACTATCATCTTTTAAGTGAAAATGAGTGGATGACTATTGCTGAACAAATTATTAACGTTCCAATCAATGATATAGATGCGGATTCTGGTTTACAACTTGCTACTGGTCATAGCGATGGTAATCCTTGGGCTCGCCTAGCAACCACAGTTGGTGCTGAGCCAATTATTTCAGGTTGTGATATTACTAAAAACATGGAAGATCCAGCTAATGACTACGTACTTGGCTCTTGTGAGATCCGTGGTGATGG
>CAILAO010000509.1 GCA_903832105.1 uncultured Pseudomonadota bacterium
AGTCCTAATGAGGCACAAGTTCATTGATGAAAATGCCACCTATGATGACATGCAACATCTGTTTCAGTCTCATCTACCTCAAGACGCGGCTCTCTATAATGACTTTCATGCACAAATTGTCGCAGTTGGAAACAGCTTCTGCCGCAAAACCCCTCGCTGCAATATCTGTCCTCTTAAGGGCTTTTAATTCTGATCGGTCTTATGGTATTAGTGAACTTATGGTTAGACTCACTAAAGGAATCTATTTTTGGATCATACTTGTAGCGGCCACTCTGGTTTTTGCTCCCGCCGCTGCGATCGGAGAAACAGTCTCTCAACTCTCTCGTCATTCAATTAAAGGAAGATGGTCCCATTGGATGGCTGTTCTATGGAGCGGATTAATCTTACGCCTTATGCCTGGGTGGACCATCACCCTGACGGGCCGCGAACACATCCCGCCACAAGGGACACCTGTTGTTTTAATCGCAAACCACGAGAGTATGGCTGACATTTGGGTTTTATATGAACTTGGTATCCACTTTCGCTGGCTCAGTAAAATTGAACTCTTTAAAATTCCACTCATCGGCTGGGCGATGAGGCGCGCCGGATACATCGCCATTGACCGAGGGAATAGGCACAGCCACTCCGAAGCCATGAAACAGTGTTCTGAATCGCTAAAGTCAGGGGTTCCCGTCTTCTTCTTTCCCGAAGGGACTCGCTCAAGAACAGGAGAGATGCTTCCATTTAAATCGGGGGCTTTTCGACTGGCAAAAGAGTCAGGCGTACCCATTTTACCAGTCGTCCTCGCAGGAACAAAAGACCTACTCCCCAAGGGATCAGGACTTCCAGGCAAGGCTCATGTAAAAATTTCGGTGCTCCCCATGGAACGGATCGCTGAGGGGCTAGAATCGGCCGACGAACTTGCAAGTCGCCTCCGGGAAAAGATGCTTGCGGCGCGCAAACTTATTGCATAAACTCGTACCCCGAGGCTGCGATAGCGGCCGTGGGAATCTCGTAATTTCAACATTGTATTGAGCGTTCTTATGTCTTTTTTGGGGAACATCATTGAAAGATCTGTGACAAAGATTTTCGATCGGTGCTATTTTCCGGAAGTTTGGTATGTTGCGGAAAATTGGCTCACCTCAGTGAAATATCGGCGTATCTTGGATATTGGCTGCGGTTCGGGGTTTATTTCTGCGGCCTTCGCAAAAACCGGCTGGACTGTCACATGCGTTGACGATTCGGTGCCATCGCTTGTCAAGACGAGAAAACGATTTGCGGCTGCTGAGCTTGATGGGCGATTTGAACAGTCAAAATTCGAAAAGATCCCTTTCTCAGACAAAAGCTTTGATGTAGCGGTATGTATTAATGCCCTTGAGTTCTCTTTAAATCCAGCCAGGGTTTTGGTCGAAATATCCAGAGTATTAAGGCCAGGTGGAATCACGATCATTGCAGTTTTTAATAGACGAAGCATTTGGTCTCATCCTTTTGTAGCAGGAAAAGTTCGAAAAGATGAGACACCCCGCGAGATTCGCTCTTTTTTGAAAAAAGAGCTTTTAAACCTTGTTAAAAAGGCTGGATTTACAGTCGTAAAAGTAAAAGATATTGCTCGTTATCTTCCGCTCGATATCGGCCGCGGCAAGATCCGTTGGCCCTTCACAGGTGTTTTTATCATACTCGCAGAAAAGCAAGGCAGTAGTAAAACCGAAAATAACGACCCGGATATGACTGTTGTAAAAAGTCTTTCTGGACGGTGAATCCCACTGCATTAAGTGAGCGTGTGCGACGTTACTCTTCTAAAGCGACCGCTTCTTCTTTCTGAGCATCTGAAATATAGAACTGAACAAACAACGGTGCATGGTCAGAGTATCCTCCAATGCTGTGCCGCGTAAACGTCGTGCTTTCTCGATTGGCCCGCCAACGTTTTGGGGTTCCGTCATCATTAAACAGGAAACCAAAGTTTTTATCCAACGCATTTCCAATCCCAAAAGTTCCATGAAGATAAGATATTCCTAGTTGATCGTAGAGTCCTGCTCCCAGAATAATATGGTCAAAAGTTGACCAACCGAATTTCTCCGAGTACTCGGATTTTCTCATGTCCACAGGTAGTTCATAGTAAAGATCATATTTTGTTGCCGCCTTCTTGGCCCCCTTGTCGATCATCGCTTTTTCACTATCCTCGGCACCAATAACTTGAACTATTCCTGTAACGCCACCCGTATCGTTAAGCATCGGGTCGAAATGTTTATCTTCATCGTAGTTTGAGTTAAAATCGCCGACGACGACGTAGTCAACTGCTGAATTGTTCCCAACTTCACGCTCAATGTCCGCTTTCAACACTTTTGCCGAGAGTATGCGCTGCGATTCCGGACCTGATTTGGACTTCCAGTGATTGTTATAGACAATAAAACGATGCCCCTTAATTTCAAAAACAACTTTTTGAATGGGACGGAGCGGTTCATCTTTCAGTTCTTTCGGTGTTGGGGTTTCAATTGTGGAATATTCGGCGATAGGGAATTTTGATATAATTCCAAGGCCAATGGCTGTTTCTTGATCTTCAACCTTTCCAGCAAATTTTGCCTCCTGATACCCCAGATCTTTAACCGCGCTAAAAAGTTCATCCAAGGCATCTTGAGACTCAACCTCTTGAAAAGCAGCAATTTGCGGACCTTGTGGCAAATATGCCGTCAACACTTGACGAATGCCATGGATCTTCACATTCGTAAACGTGGTTACTTCTCCGCCAAAAGAGACGGGCTCACCATAGTTACTCGACTGCCCCTTACTATTGGGAGTGAATCGAAAATCCCCATAGGAGGAATTCCGCGCATCATCTTTTTGATCAAAAAAGTTTTCGACGTTATAAGTCATAAGAGAAAATGTGATTTCATTAAGCAAATCGAAATAATGATCCCG
>CAILAO010000510.1 GCA_903832105.1 uncultured Pseudomonadota bacterium
ATTAAACCGTTCAAGCGTGCTATGGGTGGCATCGTGGACGTTTAGTGGTTATAGTGGGTGGAGGACAGATCGTCCTCCACTAATGACAACAACTGCAATGATGCAGCGCATATTCTACTTCATCCTCATTGCAGTATGGAGGACCGCCCTTATAGCCGATTCTTGCGTTGATGAATGCCACAATTTCCTGAACGGAAAAGTCTTCCCCGGAAAGATTCTGGACAATTTTTGAGAAAACTCGTTCCAGCATGGCGTCGTCAATGAAAGTGTCTTCGATATCCTGAGAAAAAACCCTAGCGTGCAGCTCGTCAAGGTCTTCTGCAGTTTGCCAATCCGGAGAATCAGGAATGTGCCCTAGTTTAATCTCCATGTCGCGCATAAATAAAATAAGGGTATGCGCCCAGTCAGGACAACGATCCTTCATCGTATTTTTTTGTGTTGGTAACTCCTTTGTTTCGCTCATAATAATCCTTTGCTTTGGCATCGACCTCTCGACTCTTACCGCATGATACCAGCTATTCTTTCTCCTGCCCGGTAGGTACTTCTTTGATGAACGGTAAGTTCTTGATGTCTGTAGGCTCGTCGAAATACTCCTCTACATATATAATGTTATGGTAAGGGATGTGTAATCGATCGGTCTTTCCAAATCGTTTTCGTATGGCATCCTCTCCAGGTAAGATCACGTATTTCTTTTGATCTTTAAAGATAAAACCTTCTAGGGCGATCAATCCAAAATATTCACTCGCACCAACGGAAGATACGATTACTTCCAATGGGTCCTTCGGATCTTTAGAATCGCGATCAATAAATTTAACGCGATAAAGTTTTTGTTTCGGCTGCGACATAATCAAAGCCCACCATCAAAAAGAGGTCAATCTTGCCTACCTTACGAGTTTGAAAGAACCTGTCAACATTTTTTGCAGCGGGCCAGGTGACGCCTTGTTTAACCCGCTATAATTCTTGACTTCTAAGAAGGCTGCTCCGGGCATTCTCATCGAAGTTTTACTTATTTCTAAAAGAACCACATTTAGCCAAACCTTCTAGGATACTTACAAAATTAGGCCGGCAAAATCTTCCTGGCTGCCGAATATTTTCTCTAAATTTTTTATAGCACTTGCCGACACATCAGTCAGAAGGAATTAGAGAGGTGCACGGCCCATACTGGATGTTGTTAAATCCGCCTCTTTGATTAACGGAATATTGAGATGAGTGCATGACCAACACTAAGAAAAAGAAAAGATATGCTAAAGACATGCTTGAGTATGCCAACAAGCTTATCTTTGTGAAGCAATACGCGGAAGCGGAAAAGATTTTGCTCCAATGCATTCAAGCTGAAGAAGAAGAGTATGATCTTCTTGTTCACTTGCGCCGAATCGAACTTGCTGCAAAGCTCAAAAAACTGCCTCAAGCAAGAGATTTCTATTCAAACTTATGCGGCAAATCATCAGAACAGTTTCCTTGGGACATTTGCCTTGCTTTGATCGAGCAGTATGAAGAGTCAGTCTCTCCAGTCGAATCCATTAATAAGTTCCAAGAGCTTATGAAACTCCATGGCCCACATGCTGCTTCATACTTCGGAATCGCCTTCAGCATGGAACATCAAAATAATTACGATCGCGCTATCTATAATTACCAGCAAAGTATTTCACTTGATCCTGAGTGGTATCCCAGCTACTTTGGCCTCAGCCAAATATTCTATCAAAAGGGTGATGAAAAGCAGGGGGATCACTATTTTTATCTGTTTGAACAAGCAGCTCCCTATAACGTTTATGGGAATTTCGATACCCATCGCCGCCTTTGCAAGGAATTCCTCAAAGAAGGGCGTTTCCTTGAGGCAGAAGCTTCCATTCAGACCCTTTCCGAATGGTGGATTGAAAACCGCGGCACCTGTCCACCGGAAATTCAGGTCTATGAGTATCTGGCAACGGCAAAAGTCGCTGAAGCCATGGGAGACAAAATCCAAGCAGAAACCCGTCTTTCTCACGCAAAACAGCTTGCTCAAGCCCTACTTGATGAAACCAGTGTTAAAGAGGGAATCCTGTTTTTTGTGGCGAAATTACTTGAAGAGTACGGCGAGCTTGAACTTGCATTTCATTTTTATAAAAAGATTTTTAGAGTCTCTGCCAGCAATCCGGCGATTCTGCAAAAAATCGGAAGCCAGTTTCTTGCGCTTGGGGAAGTACAACTTGCTAAAGAACTCTTTCAGGAAGCCTACGATACGTTCCCCGACAGCCCTGAAATCCGTTTTGGCCTCCTCGTTAGTAAATTAAAACTTTCCAATGTGAATGTCGAAGAGTATCTCATCGGTCGCGAGAGACTTCGTCAATTAATTGATGGTCAGGGTGATCGCGTCGAAACACTAGCTTTGCTTCATAGCCTCGTTGCTAAGTTCTCCGGGGATGGAGATGTGCAAGGTCACATGGGTGACGTCTATCTTCGACTTGGCAATATCGATCGCGCCACTCAGCATTATCAAAAGATGCATGACATCGATCCGAAGAGCCGCTCGACCGCTCTTAAATATGCCTCATTCATGATGCAATATGGAAACCCAGAAACAGCAAACGATATTCTTAACTCTCTCTCGGGGAAAATCGAGACCGCGAGCAAAGATGCGCAATCCGAAGTGTTGTGGCTAAAAGCATGTTACTACTTAAGGAAAACGGACTACCGGTCCTCTCTAGATCTCCTTCACAAAGCCCTTGAATTTGATCCTTGGAACATTGCCTATCTAGCACAACAGTTGATTTGCCTGAGTTATCTCGCTGAATTAAATGATGACATTAAACGGCTCACAGAGTTTGCTGCGAATCTGACGCAGGGACAGGTCAATACTGACTGGGCGGAGTTCGATCGCGTGACTAAAAAGCTCTCGGATGAACACCATTATGAACTTGTCTATACGCGGTGTAAGATTCGTTATCTCTTCTCCGGCGGCCAAATAGAACAGCTTCAGGATCTTCTTAAAGCCGCCAGAAGACATAATGCAAGCGGCGGAGTGTTCGACTTCTTGCGATTACTCAACACCAACTTTGACAGTTCAGATATTTACTGGGCTCTAGGTTCACTGTACTTTGAACTTTGGCAGCTTGAGACAGCATCGATGTGGTTTGAACAAGTCTTAAGTTATCCCGGCGTGAGCAAACCAACTCAAAGAAGAGCCTATCTCGATCTCGCCGACTGCTACGTCTGGCGAAACTCTGACCTTCCTAAGGCAATCGAGTATGCAAAACTCGCCCTTGATATGGGGGAACGAGGGGACATGCGATGCTTTACAGTCTTAGCTCACGCGCTCCTTCGTCAAGGTCAAGTCCGGCAAGCAAAAATCTATCTTGAGCAGGTTGACAGAGAACATGATCATGAAGCGATATATCTCGCAGGACTTATTCAATATAGAAACGGTTCCAACGACAGAGCCAAAAAAATCTGGAAACCACTCCTCACGACAAGGAGTGAAAGCTTAAGATTTCACAATATCAAACAAGAGGTGCTGCGTTATTACTTTGAAAACGAGCCCTATTTAAAAGCAAATTAGCGTCACCTCAAGCTGGCACCAACTTTTTCTCCTAGCCAAGCTAAAAGCGCACTAATCTCCGGTTCGACTTCTTGATCGGTGAGGGTCTTATCTGGCGACTGAAACCAGAATGAATACGCAAGACTTTTCTTGCCCGTTGGGATTTTTTCACCCTGATAAAGATCAAATAAGACGTGTTTTCTAAGATTCCGCTTACGTGGAAACTGTTCGATAGCCTTTTCAAAATCCTCATGCGTTAGCGTTCGTTCGACGACAAAGGCAAAGTCTCTCGTCACCGGGGGAAATCTCCAAATTCCGATATCTCTGGCCTTCTTGGCTGTTCGCTTCTCGTTTGTCAGTGCAGTAAATAAACGTTCAAGATCGATTTCAAACAACACCGGAACATGTTCAATCCCAAGATCGAGGCTGGTGGCAGACTGCGGATGAAGTTCTCCTATAAAGCCACAAAACTCATCACCCGAGAAAATCGTTGCCGAAGAACCCGGATGTAAAAACGGTATCTCATTCGCATCAAACTTGCGGAAAGTCATATTGCTTAAACCAAAAGCATTCATGAAGGACAAAATCACCGACTTAGCGTGAAAGAAAGAGGCCTCCTCCTCAGGGGCATGCCACATCTTTTCACGAAGAGGCTGGTCGATAACGCCAGCAAGCACCGTCCGCTCGTGAGGACGCTGTTCTCCTAACGCCCTCTTGGTGAGATGGTGAGCTGGCTTCAAAACGCCGCCCCATAGGCTATTGGTGACTTGCGAAGGGAGGGCATCCATATACACGCGGCCACACTCGAACAGCCTACTCCCTTTGATCCCCTGATAGCGATTTCTTACGACGGCCCTAAGCAAATTAGGAATTAATGTTGTTTGTAAAAAGGAAAACTCTTCGCTTAAAGGATTAGCAAGCTTTAGCACCTTTCCAAGCGGGTGATCATCCTTAATACGCAGCGTTTCCAAATCGCGATTTGAAATAAATGGAAAACTAATCGTCTCCGCAAATCCACATTGGGCAACAGTTGTTCTAGCATTTTCACAAAAATCGATAAAAGGATTTTCTTTGAGGGGTGAAATATCCATAAAAGGCATCGCGTATGGAATCTTGTCGTAACCTATATGTCTTGCGACATCTTCAATGAGATCAATTTCTTTCTCGAGATCATGCCTCCATGATGGAATTTCCCACACAGAACGATCAGACGTCTTATCGAGAAGCTTGAGTTGAAGCGCCGAAAGTTTCGCAATGCATTCCTCCATAGACAGGATCGGGAGTCCTAGAATTTTCTGTGCTCGGCCAAGCCGCAAAGCAATCTTCTTCCGCGACACTGGCTGCGGGTATTGATCCACCATATCACTTGACGCTTCAGGAGTTGCAATCGTCAGACCTTGCTTTTCTCTCAGATCTTTTGCAGCTAGTGATAAAATTTCCGCAACGCGACGCGCTACGCGCGGAATCATTTCAACATCTATGCCCCGTTCAAATCGGTGTGAAGAATCGGTATGCAGCGCAAGACGTTTGGCTGTTTTTCGAATCCTAACTGGATCAAAACAAGCGACCTCGACAATGATCTCTGTTGTGTCGCCCTTAACCTCAGAATTTTCGCCTCCCATGACGCCGGCGAGCGCCACAGGCTTCTCCCCATCACAGATAAGAACGTCATTGACGTTAAGTTGACGCTCAACACCATCCAAGGTTCTTATTTTTTCTTGCGCCCGCGCCATTCGCACCTCAATGAAGCGCTTCGCTGAACCACGGCCCCCAAGAAATCGTGCGTCAAACGCATGAATCGGTTGTCCGCACTCCATCATCACGTAATTCGTCGCATCGACAACAAGATTAATTGGTCTAAGACCGGCCGCTTCAATGCGCCTCTTGAGCCAATCCGGCGATGGCACAGCCGCGACGTTTCGAATGTAATAAGCGACATAACGCATGCAGCCGTCTTTGTCCGTCAGTTCGACAGCGACTTGTTCCTTTGTGGAGCCGCATGTTTTGAGCGGCTCTTCTTTCGGTTCTTTAAGGGGCTTTCCAAGCTTGGCTGCAACCTCTCGTGCAACACCCAAGTAACCCAGGGCATCTCCTCGATTAGGCGAGGGCGCTATCGTTAATACGACATCGGTTAAATTCAGTGCCTGACTCAGGGGTTCTCCTACTTTAAAAGACTCTGGCAGTTCCAGAATACCTGCTTGATCTTCGGAAATTCCAAGCTCCTTGCCACTGCAAATCATGCCCTCGGACTTCTCGCCGCGAATCTTGGTTGCCTTGATCTTAAGTCCGTTAGGAAGTGTGCATCCTGTAGTTGCCACAGCAACTGTAAGGCCAGAGCGAACGTTGGGAGCTCCGCAGACAATATGAAGAGGTTCGCCCTTTCCAACGTCGACCGTGTTGACACTGAGCTTGTCAGCGTCAGGGTGCTTTCCGCTCGTTAACACTTTGCCAATGACAATGTCGGCCCCGAAGGGACCCGTCACGGTCTTAATCTCTTCAACTTCAATTCCAACATCTGTGAGAGCAGCAGCAACGACTTTTGGCTCAACACCCGTTAAATCCACATATTCTTTTAGCCATTCAAGGGAAACTTGCATAACAGTTCGTAGCTCCTTTTATATGAAGACGGGGAAGCGTCTTAAGAGTTCATGATGTCCTTCAAAAAGCTGTCTTAAGTCTGGCAGCGAAAACTTTAAAAGCGCAAG
>CAILAO010000511.1 GCA_903832105.1 uncultured Pseudomonadota bacterium
GATCATGTGTGGAAAGACCACAATATCCTTCAGAGGGAGGAGCGGTAACTCATGATCGGGATCGATTGCTTGAAGTTTGTTCTCTTCAGTCATTTCAAGACTCCAGATGTTCAGTAACCTCTATACAATTTAAGTAACCACAATTAGCTATCTCTATACCCTGTTACTCGGTCGTGAGAGTTATAAGCTTTAATGTGTACAAAAAGATCATTGAAAATCTCAGCTTGGTAAAAATCGGAAAAAGACCCTATTTTCCTTTAAATATTCACCCGTCTTCAGAGATAGAAACCTGTGAATAACTAGATTTACCGGTTTACCCTTCAAGTTTCTGCCTCAGCGACCACCAGAAACCCAATCGAAACTAAAAATCAGCACAACCCGTAACTATTTGTTATGTATGAAAAATTAAATCAGAATCTAAAAACTTCTCGGTAAAACCTTCAAAAATATCCACGTAGTAAAAATATATCGGTTTATTTTTACTATGTTTGTTCAACATTTTTAGGAAGAATGACTTTGACGATCGCAGGTCTGAGAAGTCGTCCATTCAATAGATAACCCTTACTAAACTCCTCATCAACCATCTCATCCTTAACTTGATCGGATTCGACGCGTTGAATCGCCTGATGAATATTTGGATCAAATTTCTCACCAGTCGCTTTAATGGGTTCGATTCCATATTTAACGAGTATGTCCAAAAAACGCCTTTTGATCATCGAGATTCCTTCGAAAAACTTGTCATCTACTTTTTTCTCGGCACCGCATTTTACCGCACCACCTGCTGGGATATTTCCTTGTGCATTCAGGGCACTTTCGAAACAGTCAGCGACTTCCAACAAATCTTTCAATATCCCTTCTAAGCTATATTTCACATAATCGATACGTTCACGCTCAAGGCGTTTTCTCATATTGTCCATTTCAGCTACAGAGCGAAGATATCTATCACGAAATTCGACTACTTGCTGTTCTAGTTGAGCTAACTTTTCGGCGCTCGATGTATCAACGGCTTGCTGGTCCAGCCCTTTTAAGGGATCACCAGCTGGAGCTTGTTCTTGTGTAGACTTGATAGACGATGAATCTTCGTTTTTCGCAAGTTCTGAAGTCTTTCCTTCGCATCCGACCATTTCTTCGGTACCCCTCTTGGCTTTTTCTTTTTTCTTCATAGCAGACTTCCTACAACCAACCTATCCGATCAATAGATATAGCGAGTTCCAAATATTTCGCAAGAGAGAACCATTGGGTGGACGCTGAGGGGATTTCGTCATGATCAGACTTTCAGTGAAGCTTGATTCGATTAAATGGGTTTCGAAAGAACAGGGGTGTCTATCTACTTTAAATTATATGTAGAAAAGCGGCACAAGAAAATGGGCAAATTTTACCTCCGGAAAAAGCAAGCTACCGGGAAAAAAATTCCATCTGTCAAGTGCTTTGTTGCGTAGAAAAGTAGTTAAAGTCTGTTGACATATGGTGTGCACCTTGTTACTAAAATGCAATTCGCGTTGACGATATTCAGTCATCTGCTTAAGTAAGCATCTTAAAGTAGTCATATTAGTTGTTTTGATTATTGTTCAGTTTATCACGAGGATCGAGCGGAGTTGATTCAAATGGAAAAGAATGTTTCTTCCCCTTCTGTTTCCCCTACTAATGTTGTTTCAATTGGTTCACTTCCAACAGCAGCCCTTCCTGACTTAAGTAGTCAGATTGGTGCTACTGCAAGTGATCAAGTGAGTTCTCTGGATAAAGATCTCTCCGGGCGACTCGATGATTATGCGCTTGAAACGATCGTCGAGCTAAAAATCTCCCGGTTTCTTGATCGACTCGGAAGCTATGAACCCGAAGAACTTCACAATCTCATCATCGGAAAAGTCGAGAAGCCTCTTCTCGCTCAAGTCTTACGAAGAACCGGTGGCAACCAAGTTCACGCTGCCCGTATTCTAGGCATTAATAGAAATACGCTTAGAAAAAAGATGAAGATCTATGGGCTTGCGACATAAGCGGTAAAACAGTTTTTCAATAACATGGCTATAGTCATAGGACCAACCCCACCGGGGACTGGTGTAAGTGCGCCGGCCTTTGCAACCACCCGATCGAAGCAAACATCCCCACAGAGCTTGCCCTCTGCGCCTCTATGCATTCCCACGTCAATCACAGTAGCGCCTGACTTAATCCAGTCATCATTCACGAGTCCTGGAGATCCTGTCGCCACAACAAGAATATCTGCCATTTTCGTAAAAACCTTTGGCTCTTTACAAGTCGATCGTAGCGCGACCACGGAAGCACGTGCATGAGTTAGCATGACGGTAATGGGGGCGCCCACAAGAATGCTATAACCTAGGACCACCGCAACTTTTCCAGCGATAGAAGAATGTTCCCGTTTGATCAGTTCCATCACACCGGAAGGCGTGCAAGGATAAAGTCCTGGCAGATTCCAACTTAAAAGTCCCTGATTGACGGGAGTGAGACCATCCACGTCTTTCTCTGGTTTAATCATTTGGATGGCGCTAATCCGATCAAGATGTTTCGGTAATGGTAGCTGCAGGAGAATGCCATCCACCTTAGAATCGTTATTTAGCGCCGCTATTGTCTCATGAAGCTCGCCTTGCAAGATTGACTTGGGGAGCTTACAAACCTGGCTTGTGATGCCAACTTCCTGGCATCCTTTTTCTTTCTGCCGCACATAAATATGACTTGCTGGGTCATCCCCAACTATAATGACCGCAAGGCTTGGTGGTCTCTTCCCCGA
>CAILAO010000512.1 GCA_903832105.1 uncultured Pseudomonadota bacterium
AGGTCCATATTTTTAGCATAAGGCTTGTCTAACGTCGAATCGTCGATAACCAAGAAACCATCTTGAAGTTGAACAAAATCGAAATCACATAAAAAATCAAATAACAGGGCATAAAGGTGGCTAGTGCCATCTTTTCTGCTCTTCTTTTCGCCTTTTTTTGTCGAAAATACCAAATTGAGATTTATCTAAAATTGTCCCTTAAAAGTGTTATACTTAGATTCTGCTGAGAGAGAATTTTCAGCATAGTGACTCGACATAACATATTGAAATCACGAGATCCCGACGGTCGCCTTCGGCTCCCTCGGGATACGATTTTGCTGAAAAAGGGACTTTTTCAGCAAAATCTAATTAAGGAAAACTGAGTGGAGACGAGATTACACCTCGATATTCAAGCGCAGCCAGACGATGCTTCGTGCGGCCCAACCTGTCTTCACGCGGTTTATCGCTACTATGGCGATCTGATAGATCTTCATCAAGTCATTGAGGAAGTGGACATGCTCGACGAGGGCGGCACTTTAGCAGTCCTTTTAGCATGTCATGCTTTAAAGAGGGGCTACCAAGCTAAAATATATACTTATAACCTTCATGTTTTCGATCCTCTATGGTTTAAAGGAGACGCTTGTATTAGCGAACGTCTACAGAAGCAAATGAAGGTCAAGAAGGTCCCTAAGCTTCAATTCGCCTCTAAAGCATATCTCGAGTTTCTAGAACGTGGAGGTAGGCTGGAATTTCAAGACCTGACCTCAGGCCTGATCATTAGATATTTAAGTAGATCAATTCCTATTCTAACTGGGCTTAGCGCCACATATCTTTACCGTGCTTCTAGAGAGATAGGTGATCTTAATAAAACCGACGATATCAGAGGAGAGCCCGCAGGGCATTTCGTCGTCCTTTCAGGCTACCGCAGACAGCATCGTGATGTTTTGGTTGCCGATCCCTATCGTTCTAACCCGATGTCGGACACCCACTATTATCTTTTGGACATTGAGCGTGTTATTTGTGCTATTCTTTTGGGTATTGTCACGTATGATGCGAATTTGTTAATTATTGAGCCACCAACCTCTGGAGCAAAAAGCGATGCAAGTTCTGATCATAGTTGACGACCAGAAGGAATGGCCCCTAAAAATCTCCGGCGCTCAAGTTGTTTCCGCAAGAGACTATTTAACTGATCCGAGTTATCAAAATCTGCACAACACAAAGATATTTAACCTTTGTACATCCTACAAGTATCAAACAAGTGGCTATTATGTTTCTCTTCTCGCGACCGCAAGAGGACACAAACCTGTCCCGAGCGTGACGACCATTCAAGACATGAAATCTCACGCTATCATTCGGCTTGCATCAGATGACCTCAACGAGATCATTCAACACAGCTTGATGTCTGTAAGAGCGAGTGAATTTACACTTAGTATTTATTTCGGACGTAATCTTGCCAAGAAATATGATCGGCTCAGCAATCATCTGTGCCGTTTATTTCATGCGCCTCTTTTGAGAGCCCATTTTGCACTCAACTCCAAATGGAATCTCGTTCGGATCGGTCCTATTTCGGCGAGTGAGATTCCGGCGAATCACATGCCTTATGTCGTTGAGTTCGCAAAGGACTTCTTCGCGGGGCGCCATGCTAGACCGTCAAGAAGGTCTGAAAGATGCTATGATCTTGCAATTTTGTATAGTCCTCAAGACCCCACGCCGCCTTCAAATGAAAAAGCCATTCAAAAGTTTATCAAGGCAGCAGAGTCTATCGGTATCAATGCCGATTTAATCGAGAAAACTGACTATTCGAGGCTAGCAGAATACGACGCTTTGTTTATACGCGAAACAACGAGCATGATGCATCATACCTATCGCTTTGCGCGCCGCGCCGTTGCCGAAGGTTTGGTTGTTATCGATGACCCAGAGTCCATTGTTAAGTGCACGAATAAGGTCTATCAGCAAGAACTCGCCGCACGGCACAAAATTAGGACCCCAAAAACCCTGATCATTCATTGCGGCAACGTTGATCTGGTTGAGAAGGTGATCGGTTTTCCTTGTGTTTTGAAGCTTCCGGACGGATCGTTTTCTCGGGGAGTCATAAAAGTGGATGATCGCCCAAGTCTGATGCGTGAACTTGGGACGTTTCTTGAAAAATCTGAGCTTGTGATTGTTCAAGAGTTTATACCGACAGAGTTTGACTGGCGTATCGGAGTCATTGATCATAAACCGCTTTACGCATGCAAATACTATATGGCGAGGCGTCATTGGCAGATATATAAGCAGGAAGCCGGCCAAGTGAGCGACGGTGAAGCTGAGTGTATCCACCTTGATCAAGTGCCAAAAGCGGTCCTCAACGCTGCTCTGAAAGCGGCCAATGGTATCGGCGACGGACTGTATGGTGTCGACCTAAAACAGGTGGGCAGCAAGGTCTATATGATTGAGGTCAATGACAATCCAAATATCGACGCGAAAATCGAAGATGAATTACTGAAGGATCAGCTTTATAAGAAAATCATGGAAGTGTTTCTTAAACGCCTCGAACAAAAAACTGCAAGGGCCAAACAGCCGCGATCTGGATCATGAATAGTACTTCACTCCACCTTTTTCAGGGCTTTGGAATCGAACTTGAATATATGCTCGTGCGAACGTCGGATCTTTCTGTCTTGCCAATGACGGACCAGGTTCTTAAAGCTGTTGCTGGTGAAATTACCGAAGATGTCGAGCGAGATGATCTGTGCTGGTCAAATGAAATTGTCCTGCACCTGATCGAGCTAAAAACTAACGGACCAGCCCCCGCTTTGGAGGGAATCGAAAAGTCTTTTCATAAAGACATCAAAGCGATCAATGCGATTCTGGCTTCCCATGGCGGCATGCTAATGCCAACAGCGATGCACCCCACCATGGATCCGGTGAGAGAGACAGTTCTGTGGCCACACGGTTATAGCGCCGTGTACCACACATACAACCGCATATTTTCGTGTCAAGGACATGGGTGGTCAAACCTACAGAGTATGCACTTAAACCTCCCCTTTGCAGGGGATGATGAGTTTGGACGCTTGCACGCAGCCATCAGACTGCTTCTCCCCATCATTCCCGCATTAACCGCAGCTTCACCGATTATCGAGGGAAAGTCGACGGGGTTCCTTGATTATCGCCTTGAAGTGTATCGCAAAAACCAGATAAAGATTCCGCAGCTTACTGGTGCAGTTATCCCTGAGCCCGTCTTTACGATTAGAGATTATGAAAGTGAGATTCTTGAACGATGCTATCAAGCAATTAAACCTTTAGATTCAGAAGGCCTCATGCAAGAAGAATGGCTGAATTCTCGGGGCGCGATCGCTCGTTTTGAACGAAATGCAATCGAAATTCGTATCATCGATATCCAAGAAGCCCCTTCCGCAGATGTTGCCATTGCGGCACTTGTTGCTTCAGCACTCAAGCACATGGTCAGCGAAGACTTTACTTCATATGAGATGCAGAAAGCTTGGCAAACGGATGCTTTAGCTAGCATTTTCCTAAAGACGATCGAACATGCCGACGAAGCGATGATTCATAATCCGGATTATCTCCGTGCTGTGGGATTTAACGGCGCAGGTCCAGTTACCGCAGGTGAACTTTGGAAATACCTCTTTAATAAATTTCTTGGTGAGCCGTCTTCAAACATGAATTACTTCCAAAAAACCTTGTCAACGATTGTCGAGAAAGGTCCTCTGGCTCGCCGTATTTTAAGGCGAACAGGTCTCAAACCTTCAAAAACCATGATTCATGATGTTTATCGAGAGCTGTGTAGTTGTTTGGCAGAAGATCGGTTGTTTCTTCCATGAAGAAGATTTTTCAAGGGATTAATCGACCTCAATGGTATTGGATTAAGGCTGAAATCCTTGAAAGACTTAGACTTAATCATTGTCATAATCTTAT
>CAILAO010000513.1 GCA_903832105.1 uncultured Pseudomonadota bacterium
ATAAGATTATGACAATGATTAAGTCTAAGTCTTTCAAGGATTTCAACCTTAACCCAGTGCCATTCAGGACACACCCTTACACTTCTTCATCTTTTGTGATTAAAGCACCGCTCCATAAGTATTCAAGGAATTTCTTCCACGGCAAAATATCTACAAAAAGATCCGAAGTAGCCGCATTTCCGGCTTTTTTCCCTTTGAGCGAGATCCGTCTCTCATTGGGCTCCAGAGATACAACTATAAATCTCCGAAAAACTCCTTCTTCCGAAAGAGCTTCGAGCCCAGAAAGATCTCTAAGGGGAACCTCTTTCTTCGCTTTAACTTCAATTGCCGTTTCATTTCCCAACAGAAAATCAACCTCGAAACCAGACGTTGAACGCCAATACGATAGCTCTGTGTATGGATTTCGATAGTCAAGGTAGGTTTTTATTTCATGAAAAATATAAGCTTCAAAAGCATCTCCGAAGTCACCGGACCCCTCTTTTACAAAAGGCTGTCCGTTTAAACTTCGAGCGACGCCCGAATCGAAAAAATAAAATTTTGCAGTCTCGAATGCTTTGCGTTTACGTCCTTTCTTCCAGGCAGGAAGCTCATGACAAAAACGCGTGTCTTTTAGAATCTGATAGTACGATGCTACTGTTGCTGCAGGGACCTTTGCATCATTTGAAATGTTCTTGAAATTAATCATCCGCCCGCTTTCCAAAGCAGCAATTTTAAGAAATCGAGAGAAAGAATCTAATTTACGCAATCTCGCCTCTTGACTAATTTCAACCCCTAAATAAGTTCCGACATAAGACGCTAGATCCGCGCGTGGATCTTTAGAAAAGTAAATTGGAGGTAAGAGGCCAATATTAAGAGCGCGACGTAAATCAAAATGTTCTTCGCCAAGTTCAATAAATGAAAATGGATGTAGATATCGCTCCCGCGCCCTACCCCCCAAAAGATTTATATCACCAGCAGGAGCTTGCTTGAGCCGCCTTGCAGATGATCCTGTTAAAAGAAATCTAATCCCACGATTTTCAATTAACCTATGAACTTCGTCGAGCAAAGATGGAAGCCTTTGAATCTCATCAATCATAACGACAGTATTTCTCAACTGACGTTGCTCAACCTCGGCTTGAAGAAGTGATGGAGACTGACTAAATTTAACCAATGTTGCGGGGTCCAGCAGGTCAATCAAGTACGTGTCTTGGGGTAGAATATGCGCTGCTAGACGCGATTTGCCCGTTTGCCTTGGACCGTATAAAAATACCGATCTTTCTTCGAGATCCTTCAATAAATCTTGACCTCGCTCGATAAATGCTGTTTTTTCCATGTATTACAATACCTTACATTATTCTATATTTAATAACACACAACATGAGTTAAATCATAATTAAAAACATCATGCCATTTTTATTGGTATTTTTCAACACTTTACCATTCAAAGGGTGGATCTTCCATTTCCTGGCGAATGCATCGAAAAAAGAAATTAAAAGTGTTAAGAATACCCTTGGTATCGCACCCTAAACTGATAGAGCAAACAAGAATGACAACACTCAATCACAGCATCATCGTCACCTCCACGACCTTTTCAGGGAATGCTTTGCTTCGTGAAGAATTGAACGCTTTAAATATCCCGACCACCTATAATATTGATCAAAAAAAACTTGAGGGTTCTGAACTCATCGACTTCCTAAGGAAAGCACGCGCTGATGTCGTCTTAGTCGGACGAGAGCCATTTACTGCGGAAACTTTTGCGGCATGCCCATGGATCCGTTTTATGTCGTTGTTCGGCGTTGGTTTCGACAATCTTGATCTTGAGACGATGAAAAAAAGAAATATTGGCTTCGGTTGGACGCCAGGCGTTAATAAGCGCTCTGTCGCAGAACATGTTATAGGTCTTGCCATCGGTCATTTTCGTAATATCATTCGATGCACTCATGAAATGAAACAAGGTCTTTGGAAAAAAGACGGAGGAAGAGAACTTTCAAGTCTCAAGGTGGGCATTGTGGGACTTGGAAACACGGGATCAGAAACGGCTTTACTCTTGAAAGCTTTTGGCTGCACCGTTAGTTTCAGAGATATTCTTGATAAATCCGACGTGGCCAGAGCGCTAGGAATCACGCCTCTTTCCTACGAAGATCTCTTGCGTTCATCCGACATCGTATCGTTTCATGTTCCAAGCACGTCTCTAACGAAAGGGATGTTTGGTGCCAAAGAACTTACGCTTGTCCAGCCACATACCATGATCATTAACACATCTCGCGGGGATGTTGTTGACTTTGAACCCGTATGTAAAGCGGCGAGCGATGGACGTCTTGGCGGCTTTGCCACCGACGTTTTTGTAGATGAGCCCTTTGATACATCCTCTTGGGGGCATGTTAAAAATCTCTATTTTACTCCTCATACCGCCGGGACCTCTCGCGAGGCCCAACTAGCCCTAGGAAGAGCCGCTATTAGGCATATTGTGGAGTATTTAAGGAATGTTATATAAATAATCTACTTATGACTATTTTAAGGCAAACTTTACTTTGGTCTTGACCAAAATAAAACACACTTTAAAACGGTCATATGAGATGTTTGTCAAAATATATCGAAGAAGATCTAAAAAGGAAGAAAATGGTTTTTCTTTCCGGTCCAGGGCAAGTAGGGAAAACTTATCTTGCAAAGGAAATCTTAAAAGCTCCGTTAGAGCTATCTCAGAATTCTTAAAAACAAACGATTGGGCATCTTTACTGAACCGCGGGATACCTTTCTTCCGGAAAGCGCACCAAGTACGAAATCTGTCGATGATCATCACTAAGCGCCGGACGCGTATTACCCTTAATGACTACTTCGACTACTGCCTCACCTGGAGATTGAATATGGGAGGGGGAAACTACGACATCGATGGCGTGAGACTGGCCTTTTTGGAAAAGAATTTGGTGTTTTTCAAAAAGCTCTACCCCGCTAGAAAAAGCCATGACATCAAATTGCTGATCAAGAGGGGTTTCCACTTTCAGGACCAGTTTACCCGCCCCCATTTTAAAACGGTGGGTAGATTCTGATTTGCACCAACGATAGTACATGCCATGATTATCTATCTCCTTCAGGTAACAGCCGCTGACGGAAGACCTTGGTCCGAACAAAAACAAAACAGTCAAAGAAACCAACATGGCACACTTTATATAAATATCATTTGTTGATCTAATCTCCTGAATTTCTGATAAGTTTTTGTCCGACTCAATAACCTCTGAAAAACTTAGACCAATAACCATCCAAAAAAGATATGTGATCGCCCTGATGTAGCCAACTTCCTGAAAGAAAAAATTGATAGAAAGACCGCAAAAAGCGGTAAGAAGCCACCAGTCATGATCGCTATTTCTATTACGCCACAACCGGGCAACCATGACAATCATCGCCGCCAAGAAAAGTAGGCCCCCAAAAACGCCCGTTTCCACAAAAGCGTCCAAAAATGCATTGTGGGCCGTTTCCAGAGGCACGGTATTAATATGACCTGCAACCAAAACTTTCGAAAAAGCTTCAAAAAACCTCCCCGTCCCAACACCAAAGAAGGGCGCGTCTTTCAACATCTCAGGAATCAACCGCCACACCAAATCTCTTTCAGAAAGATTAAGGCTCCACTTTTGAAAAATCCACGGTTTTGCGACATATCCGATCATCGCGATAACCACGACGAAGAGACTTGCCGCGCTCGCAACAAAAACCTTGTCACGATGGTACCTAGAGAAATTACCGCAGATTTTTTTTACTCCCAATACGGCCGCCATAATGGTTATCACGCCAACGCCGAGCCATGTTGCGCGTTGAGAAGTTGCAAGAGCTTCAAAATATGTCAGGAAAATTCCAGCAGTAAAAGCAGCGCTAAGGACGTAGTTTTTCTTCTTGAACGTCACATGCGCAAACCAAAAAAATAACGGCAGGATGAAAAGAAGAAATTGACCATACCACCCCGGATTACCAAAAAACGAAATAAACCTGACTTGCCCGGGATACTGCGTGAGCAAAAACGCTTCACAGTAAAAATATCCACGGCATACGGAGGACCACGATTCCGGAACCAAAGAAGTCACAACAATGAGGTGCCGCAAGCCAAACAACAATGTGATTGCCGAGGAAACCGCTAAAGAAAAAAGCAGGTGCTTTCTCGCGGAGGGATTTCTGCAGAGCATCCAGGCGAGCCCCAAACCCAAGACCCAAGTCACACCTTGCCGTAATCCTTTAAATATCGAACCTGAATGGGCGAGAAAAAGTTCGTTCAAGCATTCTGACTTCCCGAATTGTTGACAACTTGCAACGAACGAACTCGCCAAGTCCAAGGAACGTGTCGCCATCCAGAAAGCAAATACACCCCAGAGCACGAATCCTACGTTCGGTAGCTTCGCTAAAGATCCGGAAGATCGACAAAACCCCCGACTAATCGCATGCGCAGACTCCGCGACGATGAGAGTCAGGAGGTATATGTCAAATGGAACCGACTGATAAAACGATGGGTTTTTGCCATAGAAAACAACGCCAAGACCCAGAGGCCACGCCCAAAGACCAGCTCCTCCAGTTTTGGTGCGCCACAAAACAATTGCCAAACCGACCGCCAGAATGTTCAAGGGATCGCCACCCCACAAACTTCCGAGCAAAAGCATCCCTCCACCGGTGACAATTAGAGTCTGCAGAACCAATGTTAATAGGCAAAAAAATTGTTTGTAACTCACCTAGAGCATCTCCATTGAAATATCAAACGCAATGGACTTTCATTAATAGCAAAATTCCTGGAGTTTGCACGCATAAAATTTATTGGTAACTATTCAATCATTGATGGGGCAGCGCTGAAAAGACGTACGGAATAATTAAAGCCTGTTCGGGAATTCACAGCTAAAACACAATGGATATCTGTTTGAGTTTTTGTTGGAAACTGGAAAGATTTTCTTTCAGGCGAATGATGTCTACAATAATGATGATGTTATTTGAGGGATCAATCAAGAGAAACAAAGCGTTTGCGGTGTATTTTTCGAACACACTCTAAGTAGGAAAAATATATTGCACGCTGAATGTAGCTATTAAAAATAAAGTAGCGACGAAAGAATACGCCCTAAAACTCAGCAAATAACGACTCAAGCTTGAACATTCCTCTCCAGCGGGAGTCCCACCGGCTCACCACTCCTCGCGGAACGGTAGGCTGCTATAAGAAGTTCCAGAGACTTGAGTCCCTCTCTTCCGTCTGTTTCAGGTTGAATTTCGCCTCTAAGGGCCTTGATGGCGTTCGAGTAATAATAAGGATGACCACGGCCATATACGCTTTGCGTCGTATAACTTGCCGATTTCACTTCCTGATCGTAATCACGTTGATCTGCAAAGTTCCATACCTGGATCTCGTTGACAGCAACCCCACCAATACGAACTGTTCCGCTTTCACCAATGATTGTAAGAGAACCTTCCAGATTCTTTTGATAAGTCAGCATGGATACATTAAGCGTACCGAGAGCACCCGACCGCCACCTGCACACAACGACGGCTGAATCTTCCGCTTCAATCTTTCGAGCTTGGGTCGCCGTAAACGCAAAGACCTGATCCACAGACCCTATGAGCCATGGTAAAAGATCGACATAGTGGCTCGCTTGATTCATCAAAGCGCCACCATCCAACTCCCATGTCCCGCGCCATCTTGCTGAGTCATAATATGATTGAGGGCGTGACCAAAAGACATTGAGAGCTACAGAAAAAATACGTCCAAAACGGTTTTCGTCAATTGCCCGCTTTAATAGCTGTAGCGTCGCGTTGCGCCGGTTTTGCTTCACGACGAATAGATGAACTCCTGCCTCATCACAGGCTTCAACCATATGAAGCCCATCAATCCAGCGGGTTGCCATTGGCTTCTCAGACATCACGTGACGCCCTTCAGCCGCGATTTGAATCGCTTGCTTGGCATGAAGGCCGCTCGGGGTGCATAGCGTAATGACATCGGCGTCTGATTTACTTAGCAACTCTTTAAGAGATGTAAATCCAGGTACTTCTGCCAATTTTTCAGTTTCC
>CAILAO010000514.1 GCA_903832105.1 uncultured Pseudomonadota bacterium
AATGGCCGACCATGGAAGCAAGACCCGAGCATAGGGCTCCGCACAGAGCCGCTACGCTTCCCCCGCCAGGAGCCATCGAGTCCGACGAAAGCTCGTCGGCAAAAGCGGTAACTGTCATTGATGCGAGTTTTCTGTTTTTTCGATCGATAGCGTACTCGACAATTTTTTTATCCATATCAAATTTGCAGATTTCATTCAGTCCAAGAGATCTCACGGCGATGTCAATGACAAATCGTTCCGGAAATCCGCCGGATTTTCCCATGCGTTCGAGATAGAATTTGCCTGCTTCCAACATGGCATCTTTCGGGATGAGTCCCACAAGTTCACTACCGGTGACGACAAGGCCGATTTTTTCGGCTTGTTTTCGACATTCTTCGACGGCGGCGTGAGGGGGGGTGATTTTATAATTTTCGAGGTTCATTGAGATCTGTGCCATCCCATACTGTTCGATGTACCAACCCACGGCTTTTACGTTTTTGAGTGTCCCAGCGACCTTGACGGTAGTCCCTGAAGCATCTTTTACAATATTGCCTTTTTCGTCGCGCTTGGCACGACCTCCTTCCCTGATATTCAGGGCTATTTCATTAGCGAGTTTTTTATCGGTTGTATTAAGGTTGACGTTCCAAGCTATAAGAAAATCCCTTGCGCCGATAACCGTGGCGCCTGTTCTGGCTACTTTGGCGGAAAACTGAGAAGGACCAAAGTCAGGTTTCCATTCAGAGTGTCTTAACTTTTCCTCAAGACCCTCGTATTCCCCTTTACGAATATTCGCGAGATTTTTTCGTTCGGGCGTCGATGCGCTGTATCCGTATAAAAAGACAGGGATACCAAGCTCTTCACCAACTCGCTTGCCAAGAATTTTTGAGTATTCAACACATTCATCCATAGATGTTTCAGCGACAGGAATAATGGGGCAAACATCAGTCGCGCCCATGCGGGGGTGTGCGCCTGCATGGGCTGACATGTCTATCAATTCGGAAGCTTTTTTGATCGCTTGAAAAGCTGCCTCTATAACACACTGAGGTTCTCCCACAAACGTAAAGACCGTGCGGTTTGTATCAGCACCAGGATCGACATCAAGAAGCGTGACTCCCTCGACTTTATGAACGACATCTTTAATAGCGCCCAATGCCGATTGATTTCGACCTTCAGAAAAATTCGGTACACATTCAACAATCTTTGGCATAAAAACATCCTCCTTGCTTAAAGGCTTTCTTACAACAATATGCCTGCAATGCAGGCGGTCATATAAGAGGCTAGTAAGCCTCCTATCATGGAATAAAGTCCGAGTTTTGCAAAGTCAGCTTTACGCGTCGGCTCAAGTGATCCTATACCACCAATTTGGATGGCTATGGATCCAAAGTTTGCGAAGCCACAAAGGGCGTAGATCACAATATCTGCTGAACGTTGCGTGATTTCATGATTTTTGATCAAATCCTCAAGATGGATATAGGCCAGAAACTCGTTAATGACTATGCGCTCCCCAAGGAGTCTCCCGATTTTAAAGCAATCTTCCCAGGGAATACCCATAACGAAGGCAAATGGCATAGAAATGTAACCCAAGATATCTTCAACGGTTAATGTAAACCCGACAAGTCCCGTTAAACCACCAAGGAGCTTATTGGCTAAAGCTATGAGGGCGATGAAAGCGATGAGCATGGCTGCAACATTAGCTGCAAGTTTTAGTCCTTCTGCAGCACCGCGACAAGCGGCATCGATAGCATTTTGATCGTCGAGTTTGAGAGAAATATTGACAGTTCCGCGTGTGACGGAGCTTTCTTCCTCCGGAAACAAGATTTTGGAGATAAGAATAGCTGCTGGAGCGGACATAATCGAAGCGGCAAGGAGATGCCCGGCTGAGATGCCAAAGCCAACGTATGCTGCCATGACACCACCCGCGACAGTCGCCATACCTCCTGTCATCATGCAAAGGATTTCGGAGCGTGTCATAGTTGCAATATAGGGTTTGATGAGAAGAGGTGCTTCGGTCTGTCCCATGAAAATGTTTGCGGCGGCAGAAAGGCTTTCCGAGCCTGAAGAGCCCATGATTTTGTACATAATCCAAGCCATAGCCTGCACCACTTTTTGGAGAATTCCCCAGTAAAAAAGCAGTGCCGAAATCGATGAGACAAAAATGATGGTTGGAAGAACCTTAAACGCAAAAAAATGTTCGTAAAAATTGTCACCGAAAACGAATTTTGCACCGACATCGGATAGAGCGACCACCCCTTCGATAGCATCTTTAGCGGCAGTGAAGAAGCACTTGCCAACAGAAGTGTTCAGTACGAAATATGCGAGGGCAAACTGGAGAAAAAGTCCTCCAATAATCGCCCGCCAGGGTGGTTTGCGTCGATTGTTTGATAGAAGCCAGGCGACAAACATCATGAAGAAGAGACCAAAAACGCTTATCAATCTTTCCATAAGGGAGCAAAAACCTTTCCTAAATACTCACGTAAGTTTACACCCCTGTTCACAGGCTTGATGACAATGTTCATCATCGCAGGGTTCGATATGAATGATGACGTTGGCATCCGGGAATCTTGCCTTGATCATCTTTTCGAGTTGCTCAGTGATAGCATGCGAGTCTTCAACAGACATGGCGCTTTCGACGGCTAGGTGAAACTCAATAAAGCGAGAGGGACCGGACTTTCTTGTTTTTAATGAGTGACAGCTTTTGATGTTTGGATAGGTATCAAAGACATTCGATTTGAGCCAATGAAGTTCTTCAGGGGGAAGGCTTTCATCAAGCAAGTCTTTGGTCGCCTTGACGGTAAGTTCGTAAGCAGCTCTAATAATCAGCAGAGCGACGGCCAGTGCTGCCACGGGATCAAGCCAACTAAGATCGACTGCTGGAAAGAACGCACTGCCAAACCACATTAGTCCCAGGCCCACCATGACACCAAGAGAGGTATAAACATCGGTTCGGAGGTGCCAAGCATCGGCTTCCAGCGCGACGGAATCCGTGGCATGGCTAACCTTGAACAGATACTGCGATACGAAAAAATTGAGAACAGACGAAATAAACATCACTCCCACGCCCCAACTGGCTGACTCGATGACGTGAGGAGAAATGAGTTTTTTCACAGACTCGAAAATAATCCAGCCAGCAGCGATAAAAATGAGAATGGCTTCCACCGCTCCGGAAATGTTCTCTATTTTTCCGTGCCCGAACGGGTGTTCCCGATCAGCGGGTTTTCCCGAGGTCTTGACTGCGTAGAGTGCGATAAGCGAAGCAACAAGATCGATCGCCGAGTGCAAGGCTTCGGAAAGAACCGAGATGGAGCCGATTGAGATTCCAACCCCGATCTTAGATATAGTCAGCGTGACATTTGATGCAACAGAAAGAGATGCCGCAAAAACTTTATCTTTACTTTTGTCCAAGAAAAATGCTCCCGTATGATAGCTGACTAGTGTGCAGAATTGTACCAGCCCTCTTCGACACGCTTTTCGTGAATAGCGACCCAGGCTTTGCCAGAAAACAATTTGCCGATTTTTGACAACTCGGCGTCTTCAAAGGCACCTTCCGCTCTGATGATGATGTTGAGCTGATCAACCTCATGAGATTTTTGAGTGAGATTTTCAAGATCATTCCTGGCATCATTTAAAGAGTCATAGAAAGAAATGCCGTAACGTCGGGGAGGCTTTTTACCCTGTGATTTTACTTGTTCGGACATGAAATATATACCTCAGTTCATTAAAGGTCTAAAAAACTAGCGATCCTCTGTGGTCTCTAAAGTCACAGAAATTGGTGGTAAATCAGAGACTTCCGGTGGGCCGAAATATTGGATGGCTCCAGGGAATCTAAAGTCATCTTCTAACGCCCATTTTTCCCGTTCGTGGGCAAAGAGAAGGAAAGGACTTCCGTCAAGAGAAACGAGACTTTTTTTGATCACAGGCTTCTGTTTTCCGTGGCGAGATTCTAGATTCATCATGCCGGTTAGCGGCACACCCAACGCTTCCCATTGATCTCGATTTTTTGCAAGATTTTTTACGACTGTCATATAACCATTGGCCTTGGCGAGGATGAGGGCGACGGCAGTGCGGCCGAGGCTATAAGAATAGTCGGTGTCGAAGTTGGTGGGTGCTGCGCAGCGGCCTTCGTATCCCAAGAAGTGGCGTTGATATGCAAATTTTCCTTTGTAACGTCCCTCAGCTTTTTGCTCGCCGAGATATGTTTCTAGCATTTCAATGATAAGTTTTTCAGTCTCAATTTGAGAGACCTGGACGTTTCCATGAGGATCACGGTCCATGAGGAGTTGGCGTTGAATATCAATGGGTAGGCCCGAGAAGGTGTACGAACTGTCTCGAGAAAGCTTTTGGTTGATGTACTCGCTTTGCTCGGTGAAACCGCGAAGAGTGTTGACGTATTCATGGTGTTCAGCGAGAACATGGTTAAGTTCTTGGAGCAAGGTTTTTACTTCTGGTAAAAATTCTATAAGCCCCTCGGGTAACAAAATAACCCCGAAATTTTTTCCGAGATCCGCGCGTTTAATGACGATTTTACCGATATCTTCGACCAATTCACGAATCGTGACTTTCCGGTGAGCAAGTTCTTCTGAAATAAGGGCCACGTTTGGGTGCGTCTGGAGCGCGGCTTCCAAGGTTATATGGCTCGCGGCACGGCCCATGAGACGAATGAAATGATAGTATTTCTTAGCAGAAAGAGAGTCTTTGGCTATGTTTCCAATGAGTTCAGAATAAACCTTACTTGCAGTATCGAAGCCGAATGAAATGTCGACAAATTTGTTCTTAAGATCACCGTCAATGGTTTTGGGAACACCGATAACGAGTACAGGGCTTCCTCTGGAATTTAGGTGCTCTGCAAGCATGGCTGCGTTGGTGTTCGAGTCGTCGCCGCCGATGATGATTAAGGCATCGATTTTATTTTTCTCCAAGATTTCCTGGCATCGTGCAATGTCCTCGGGCTTTTCAATTTTGGTACGCCCGGAGCCGAGAATGTCAAAGCCTCCCGTATTGCGATAGGCGTTAATGATGTCTTCAGAAAGAGTTTTTTTCTGATCATTAAGAATGCCCGAAGGTCCACCCAAAAAACCAATAAGCTCTGACGAAGGGGAGACGCTGCGAAGGGCATCAAAAATTCCCGCAATGACGTCGTGTCCGCCTGGGGCTTGCCCACCTGAGAGAACAACGCTCGCGCGAATAGGCTTTCGGTCCTGTTTGGAACCGCTTCCTTTAGCGGAAAGATGAATAACAGGCTTACCATAGGTTTTCTTAAAAACTTCTTTAAGAACGGTTTTTTGTGTGGAGTCAACATCAGGCTCTAGAGAGGTTACATCGGGAACTGCAGTGATGAGCGCGATATCCTTCAAATTGGAAGGGACCCTCGGTTTATACTGAAAACGAAACTTTTGCAGGGGTGACATTCCTTTGATTAGATCTGCAGGCATAACTACTCCAATCGTTGTTTGATAGTATTGATCGCTTCAGAAATAGGAATTCGAATCTGTTCGCATGTATCGCGATTTCTGATGGTGACCGTATTATCCGAAAGTGTCTGGTTATCTATTGTTAGACAATAGGGAGTACCGATCTCATCATGCTTGGCATAACGTTTGCCAATAGACTGTTGCATGTCATAGCTGATATTGATGCCAGCTTTCCTAAACTCCAGAGCGATCTCAGAGGCTTTTTCAGGTTGACCATCTTTTTTAACAAGTGGAAGAATAGCCGCCTTATAGGGGGCAAGGCGTGGGTGGAGTTTTAAAAGAACGCGCGTCTTTTGGCCGCCTTCGTGATCGACTCCCGATTCCTCCCTATACGCATCACAGAGGATCATAAGAACAGATCTTGTGAGTCCAGCGGCTGGTTCAACGACATAGGGGGTATAACGCCAACCTGGTTTTCCCGTTTCCGGATCATTTTTCTGTTGATCGAAGTAGGTTAGTTTTACGCCTGCATGTTTCGAATGTTGGATGAGGTCATAGCTTGTTCTCGACGCAATGCCTTCAAGTTCATCCCATCCCCAAGGGAAGAGATATTCAATGTCATAGGTATCGTCTGAATAGTGGGCGAGCTCCGCTTTGTCGTGTTGTCTTACCCTGAAGGAAGCGGGAGTATTGGCATATTTCTTATACCAATTAAGTCTTGCGTCCCTCCAATGGGGGAGCCAGGTTGTTTGGGTGCCAGGCTCGATAAAGAACTCCATTTCCATCTGTTCAAACTCGCAAGAGCGGAAAATGAAGTGTTCGGTAACGATTTCATTTCGAAAGGACTTCCCCATTTGGGCGATTCCGAAAGGAATTTTCATGGACATTGACTGCTGGACGTTCAGAAACTGCACAAACATGGCTTGTGCCGTTTCCGGTCGCAGGTAAACAGCAGACGAACGGATGTGTTCCTCAAGTTTGGCGCGAAATTCTTCAAAAGAAAGCCCTTTGCCATAAAGCTCCCTCGCGCCTTCGGTGAGAGGATCGACGGGGCCAAGATTTGTTTTAAACATCAAATTGAACTGTCGTTCGGAGCTAAGGTTAGAGGCGCCGCAAACTGGACAGACATAACCAGCTTTAGAGACCTCGCCCTTTAATTTTGCGCCCCCAGCTTTACCGCCTTGTACGTACTCGATTGGGGTCCCTGGGGCTTTTTTGGGGGCTTTGTCGGCACGGAAGCGCTCTTTACAGTTGAGACAATCGACAAGGGGATCCGAGAATCCAGCGAGGTGCCCGGAGGCCTCCCAGACCTTTGGGTGCATCATGATTGAAGCATCGATGCCGACGACATCGTCCCTCTCGATTACAACGCTACGCCACCACTCGTTTGAGATGTTTCTCTTGAGTTCGACGCCAAGGGGACCGTAATCATAGGCAGACTTCAGTCCACCATAGATTTCACTACTTTGAAAAATGAACCCCCTTCGCTTGCAAAGAGAGACTATTTTGTTCATGAGATCTTGGGATTGTTCGGGTTGCTCGGGGTGGGTCATGGCTTGTCCTTAATGAAGTCAGATTTTAAAGTGAGATCCACTTTTTTTTAAACAAAATAACTGATTTATACTCGATCTCAAAATGTTTCCTTATTGTCAATCGGCATTTTCTGACATATAGCTCGCCGTGGGCGCATTTTTACTAGCGGTAAGTTCGCAAGCCAAAGGAAGGGTGATGAAAACACGAGAGTTAGTGTCGAATGTTGGAGTGAAGTTACCTCAAGACCTTGTTCAGTGCTGGGAAAAGATGATCCTGACGTTTGCGCGTCTTGAGCCCGAAGAGAAAGGGTCTAGAATTTCGAGAGCACATGTGCTCTTTCGAGTATTGGAGCGTGAGGCGGACTACGTAAAGGGTCTCTGGGAGTCTTTTACGCAAGAAAGAGGTAAGCTGACAAAGAATTTACTCACAGCAAAGCGTGAGGCCGTTGCCTACACGTTAGGTTTTCATCTGGCGAATGCCGCGCGGTTTCAGATGGTTCTTAATCGAGTAGGGGCTGCCAATCTAGAATCTTTGTGTCAAAATGATGAAAAAAACAGCAGTTTCGAACTCTATGATGTCGGTGCTGGTAGTGGTGCTATGGCTCAGACATTCTTATCCTTTATAAGAAATCACCGGATCTCAACCTTGCGATCCGGACGGATTTTCCTTCTCGATATTAGTGCTCCGCTCCTCGATATGGCCGCTTTTGGAGTTGAATATCTTGGGGGGAGGCACGAAATCGTTAAGAAAAAAGGGCGGATTGAAGAAATTTCACTCAGGATTGAGGAATCCTCTACAACAAAGATTTTCTTATTGGGTTATATATGGAACGAAATGTCTAAAAATAAGGCAGCACGGAGCCTTCTTTTGGACTGCCTTAAGCGACTTGCTGAGACCCACCAAGATGTTTTGTTGGTGGTTGCCGAGCCGGCACTACAAGACCTGAGTCGGCAGACGATGGAGTTTCGGGATGTTATTTGTCATCTTGGGTTTCAGCCAATCTATCCATGTCCGGCTGGTGCGGACTGTCCGATGCTTGATAGGACCCGTGACTGGTGCTACGGCGAATTTGCTTGGGATCGTCCAGTCATTCAGCAAAAGATCGACCGTGTGCTTGGCATCAATCGATTTACCGTAGGATCTTCCGCTTTCATGTTTGCAACGCCTCACATGGTGCAGCGTATTAGCAATAAAGGGCAGAAAAGCACGTCGCAACAAAAAGAAATCGGCGTGGTCGTAGGCAAGCCACTTAGAAAAACGAGGCGAGATGGGGCTTTTGATTACCTGGTTTGCACTGAATCTGGACTCATTAAAGAAGCGCCAAAAAAAGGTGCGGTAGTTAGATTACGTGGAGAAAAGATATAACCAGATTGTTCCTCTATAATTTTCACGGCGTCCAATTAAGCGTTCCTGCATTTTTATATTCATGCGTCAGGCGGTCCCAGTACGTGTAGAACAGTTCGAAACCTTCTGGTGCAGTATCTATGGAAAATTCCATTGGAGGGACTGAAAACAGAGGGTTTTCATCACAACGATCGAGTCTAACCGTAGTAAAATCAGCAGTACTTCCAATGGGGCGATAACGCATTTCACCGCGCATGATTTTATTGAATGCAAGATTAGCGAGGACGATTTCGAGTTCACTCACATTCTCAACTCTTGCATGCAGAGGTTGGTTGTCCTGATCATGGCTTGCGATAAAGTCACGTAAAACCTGGTCATTTCCCTGAAGCATGAGGGTTGCTATCGTGACTGGGATCGTGGAACCACCAATTGGAACGCCGGTTTCTTTGAGCTTTTTAGCAATATCTTTGCCATCACCCATATTAGGTTCACCGTCTGAAATGAAGTAAATTTCCTTTGTGGCATCCGCACGACCTTTTTGAAAAAGATTTAAAGATTCCTGTAAGGGGGCATCATAGTTGGTACCGCCTAACGCGTCACAAAGATCTGAAAGCGCTAAGTCGTCGCCTGAGAAAAGTTGACTTTCAGTGTCGTAAAATGCGGAAGATTTTTTAACGACTTCATCGCTAAAAGTGATTACCGCGAATTTGACCTCTCCATTATCGGGGAAGCTGGCGATCGCTTTTTCAACGGCACGCGACCTGCCGCATTCTCCGCCGCTTGACGGGTCATGATTTTCATCCGTTGAAGGTGGAGATGATGATACACTTGTGCCCATAGACCCTGTGACATCGACGACAAAAAGAACATCTCGTTTAAGTTTCTCTGGAGGGCAGAATACGCCCTCAATCTTGATGGTGATGACGTCGTTTATCGTCATGGGAATACTATAGTCGCCCTTCCCATATGCAATAAATTGATCCTCCACAGGCATTTCCAAAACACTTTCTCTCGCTTCCTTGCAGTCCCAAATCCATGTTAATAAAGGGAGTCCAGGGGCTGGCAATTCAACCTCAGGAGTGGGACTTGGCGGGGGAGGCGGGGGAGGTGATTCGGGAATTGCCGGAGCTTCATGCATTGTGGTTTCTCCGGAAAATGAAGCGTTATTACCACAGCCTAAAAAAGTTAAGCAGTTTACGAGGCTGCTTACTGAAAAGATAAATAAAATCGGGTTCAGTCTCACGTTTTGTTACTCCTCTATAGTGCAATTGATCAAAAGCAATGATCTTCATTGCTCAGACCGTCCATCGGAAAATAGAACATGAAAACTTAATATAAAAAGTGAGGCTATGTAACATACGGATATTGACGGGTTAAATTTTGGATTTTGGAGGGGAATTTTTGGCGAACGAAAAATCAACCACCCAAAACGGGGTTCTTTCTTAAAAAAAGTGACTCTCAAATAGGCACTTCGGTACATGTGGTTACGTCTTCTCATATTTTAAACTCTAATCTACATTCCTAACTCCTAAAACTCCCTAACAAAAGGCGAGAGACCTTCCTCTATTTAACCCTACGGATGC
>CAILAO010000515.1 GCA_903832105.1 uncultured Pseudomonadota bacterium
GGCCATTTCAGGCTCGATCATCCAAAATTCCGAAAGATGACGCGTCGTATTGGAATTCTCAGCTCTGAAGGTGGGGCCGAACGTGTACACATCGCCAAGCGCCATAGCCATGAATTCAGCCTCTAGTTGCCCCGAGACTGTGAGAAATGAACGTTTTCCAAAAAAATCTTGTGAATAGTCAATCGTCTTCACTCCGGATTTTAAAAGACTAGGATAGTCAAGACAGGAAACCGAAAACAGTTGCCCTGCACCTTCGCAATCGCTTGCAGTGATAATGGGCGTATGCGCCCAAGTAAACCCTCGACCTTGAAAAAAAGCATGCACGGCCATTGCGAGAACGTTACGTATGCGGAAGATGGCTCCAAATGTATTAGTTCTTGGACGCAGATGACTGATCTCTCTTAAAAATTCAAGAGAGTGACCCTTCTTTTGAAGTGGATAATGGGCTGGAGTATCGCCTAATACTTCCATCTCGGATACTGAGACTTCCCATCGTTGGCCTTTTCCGGGGGATTCTTTTATGAGTCCTTTCGCTCTTATTGACGCACCAGTGTTACATCTTGACAATAAGCTTGAAGCGGGCCCTTCGGGCGGCACAACAAGCTGCAATGTTTCTTGTGATGAGCCATCATTGATCGACAGGAAAGCGCACTCTTTAGATTCCCGCTTTGTCCTTACCCAGCCACAAACCGTCACTGACTGACCTTCAATTCCCTCTTCAAGGATTTTTCTGATCCGCGACCTATCCACGTCAAACTCCTTCACCAGCATAAGTACGTTAAGTAATAATAGGCTTTGCTTTTAAAGATTCAATCAACTTCAATTTTTCCCACAAATCGATCGATATATGTTTCTGACTTTCCTTTTTCCCCTCGTTGTGCACTTCGTAGAAGATTGTGAGCGTCTTACGAGCCGCTTGATACCAGCTGAATTTTTTTACTTGCTCGTATCCCCTTCTAATCAGTTCTTTGCGTAGGTTTTCATCATTTAAAACAAGACTAAGTGAGGATGCCAGTTCCTCGACGTTTTGAGGATTGATCATGAGAGCTGCGTCACCGACGACTTCTGGCATACTTGATGTTGTGGAGGTGACCACGGGAACGCCGCTTGCCATGGCTTCAAGCGGTGGGAGGCCGAAACCTTCGTACAGGCTGGGGTATGCAACGACGCTGGCATGTCGATAAAATTCACGAAGCATTTTGTCATCGACAAATCCTTGAAAAATAACATCTTCCTTATAGCGTTTTATCTGGAGTCGTACGTCTCCGAAAAGGGGGCTTTCCCCTCCGATGAGAATCAATTTTGTTTTTATGTTGGGATTTTTGTTTCGCAAGATTTCGTATGCTTCAACTAGAATGCGAATATTCTTTCGCGGCTCAAGAGAGCCGACGTAAAGAATATAGTCCTTAAGATGCCAGTTGAGAGCCTCTTTCTTGTGATCGGACTGATCGAAGAAGATATCGTCAACGGCCCAGTAAACGAGACTAACACGCGATGCGTCCAATGAAAAAAACTGCAGGAGGTCGTTTTTTGAGTTGTTGCTATTGGTGGTGACTTTTGAAGCCTTTTTTGCGAGTCGGGGAATGACCAGATTATAAAGCGTTCGAAATGAAAAACTATACCATTGGGGATTAACGACGAAGCAAAGATCGTGAATATGGACGATGGATTTTCCGGAATAAAAAAGAGGCGCAATATTTGCCGGAGAATGCAAGACATCAACCTTGTATTTTTTGGCGAGTGTTGGCAGCGTAAACTGCTCCCAGAAATGGTTGCGGATGCTAGCGCCTTCTCTGATGCCGGAAGGTACAACGGTCACGTTTGGGAATGCCCATTCGGGTTTATGTAGTTGGTCTTCACCGGCAAAAATGAAATAGCGATTGGTTCGATCGATTTCAATTAAAGTTTTCAAAAGATTATAAGCAGCTCGCTGCACTCCCGTCCGCTTGGCTGCGAGGAATCTTCCGTTTACACCAATTTTTATGACGTTATTATCCATGTTGTCCACTGAGAGGTTTCTCCACCATTGTTGTCAGATCAGAAGAAATAGATGGGACATAACAGCGATGATAAATCTCAAGAGTCTTCCTGGTCATGTTTAGCCAGGAGAACGTTTGAGCGTGTTTAAGACCATTTTCAGATAGTGATTTTCTTATGGCTTCATCTTTCACGCCGACTTCAAGGGCGCGGGCGATGTCGCGAAAGTCGAAGGGATTTGCAAAAATTGCGTGATCACCAACAACTTCGGGTAAGCTTGAAGAACGTGCGACGACAACGGGGGTTCCACACGCTAAAGCTTCGAGTGGAGGAAGGCCAAATCCCTCGTATGTAGAGGGATATACAAAAAGATGCGCCATCGAATAGACGGCTGGTAAATGATCCTCGCTGATGAATTTTGTGAAATAAATAAGATGCTTTTTGTTCGATAACTCAGCCGTTCTAATCAGAGATTTGTCGACGGGACAAGCTAGCACCAAAGGGATATTGATTGGTGTGTGGCAATAAGCGCGAACGAGTTGATGGACATTTTTATGTGGTTTCGTATTGGAAACGCAAAAAATAAATCGTTCCGGCAACTCATATAAGTCGCGAACATAATCCAAATACTGAGAATCGCGAACAGGTCGATAGCGCTCAGAGACACCGTTATAGGTCACAAAAACCTTCTCTTCTGGAACATGTAACGTCTTTACAATTTCGCTCTTACTAAAGTGACTGACGGTGAGAATGAACTCAGAAGCCTGGATACAGCGACGCACGAAGACCTTATAATAGAATTGGTGAAATGGGGTATAAAACTGAGGAAGCACCAAATGGTTGAGGTCGTGGATGGTCATGACGAGACGACAAGGGCATAGAATCGGGGCGACAAAAGATGGCGCATGGAAGAGGTCGACATTCAGTTTTTTTAGTAGCTTAGGAATCTCCCACTGCTCACGAAAACTGATCCAATCGCCCATGACCGGGACTAACTGGATGTGTTCAGGCCAAGATTCGTCCTGTAAAGGACTGTTAGGATTCAAAAAGACATAAAAAGTATGCTCTTGTCCGATTGATCGTAAACACTGCAATAGGTGCACAACATAGCGCGCAATACCGTGCATGCTGCTGTACTTAACCATTCTTGCGTCGATCGCGATTTTCAAAAAGTCCAACTCCTTTATGGTTCAACTTGGCTGGTGATTCCATTTCCTTAATGGCAAAGAAAAATCTAAAGTAGCCTACTCCGACGTAAGGGACAACCGCGATTATCGACTCTGGGCGTGTCTCTTTTAGTAACATTGTTTTTATAACGACGTTATACCGAGAAAAATATTTTTTTTAACACGCTGAAATAAATGAAATATGAATCGATATTTACTTTTTAGCTAAAGTTTTTCCGTTTCCTGCCGAACCTGTATCTTGGCGGGTGATTGGAGGCTCGCGTTTTAAAGGAGGTGTTGTAACATATTGAAATTACTTTGGTCGTGCGGGAACCATTGAGGTCTTGAGTGATGCCGCTGACGCATTTAGCGCGAGTGGCTAGTCAACCCCTAGGAAAACACTAGGGAATATTAGAGGAGGGACTACTTATGAGAACCAGAGGGATTTTACTCTGCTTTTTGGATGTAAGGGCCTGGATGTTATGCTGTCTTGTGATGCTAGTCACGATCGGATGCGGTCGTAAGCCTGCCTTCAGTGAAGAGGAAATGGGAAAAGCCAAGCCTGTACTTGGGGGTGTCGATGATTCCGGGAGCAATGCCATTCCCGATCCGAACTCTCCGAATGTAGCAAGTCAAGGGAGTCCAACCGATGTTCTGCCTCAGTTTCCAAACGGGGATGAAGGTGAGCCTGTGCTTCCCAGTGATCCCTCTAATCCGAACGATCCATCACACCCAGTAGACCCGGTAGATCCGATAGACCCAGCAGATCCGACGGATCCCGTCAATCCGGATAATCCGACCGATCCCGACATTGTAGTGCCGCCGAACGGCAACGAAATTGATCCATCACTTTTAGAGGATGTTGTGATGGAGCTGGATCAAGCCCCAGTTGGTAAAGTGGATATTCTTTGGCTTGTCGATGGATCCGGTTCGATGTCTGAAGAGCAGCAGTACCTCGGGAGCAACTTCAGTGCGTTTATTAATCAACTAACGCAAGTTGATGCCGACTTTCAACTCGCTGTGACATCGTTGGATGCCTGTCATGACCAGATCCCTTCCGATAAAGCGCAACGGATTTGCCCGGCAGAATATGGGGGCAGTCCATCGACTCACTTGAGAGGATCTTTTAGAGGAGTGTCGGGGCGAAAGGTACTTAAGCGGGGTGATCCGGATTTAGCGACAAAGTTTCAGTCGTACACGAGTGTTGGAACGGAAAACTCAGGTTTTGAGCATGGTATGAAAAGCGCTCAAATGGCCGTTGAAAAGGTTCTTTCAGGAGAAAACGAGAGTCTTTTGAGATCCGGAAGTTTCCTCACAGTCATTATCGTAAGTGATGAGGAGGATGATGGGATTGGTCTTGGTATGAACGACGCATATAGCAATCATAACTATGTGCAAGAGGGCTACACAACGTTTCGATATTCGGACTCAGACCTCATCAATTACTTAAACTCCGTCAAGGGCCAGGGTAATTTCTCGATCTCAGCCATCACGGGAACGCGAGATCCAAACTCAGGTCACATGTGTACCTCGCCCCACTCGAATCCGTTAGAGGAAGGCACGCAGTACATCAGTGCAGCAAATAAAACGGGTGGTGTGATTCAGAGCATCTGCGAGACAAACTGGGATCATGCTTTGACTGAAATGGGTGTTGATATGCAATCGCAGATCACCCAGATAACGCTCACAGATAGACCGGCGGCGACGAGTTTTCTTCGTGTATACATTAACGGGGTTGAGACGACACACTTCCAGTACATTTCGGGAAATAACTCAGTTAAGTTTGATCCTGGGTTTGTGCCGGTTCCAGGAGCTCACATCAAGATTACGTTTATGAAGTACATAAATTAATTGGACTTTTTGGAGAAGAATTTTCTAGCAGAACCGTGTCCCGAGGCCGCGTCAGCGGCCTCGGTGTTTTGCGGGGTTAATGGCGCATCAGGCGCCGCTATTAAACATGAGATTAGTGCGTGTACTGAATGGCACTGGGTTAAGGTTGAAATCCTTGAAAGA
>CAILAO010000516.1 GCA_903832105.1 uncultured Pseudomonadota bacterium
ATCTGCGCTTTGCCTTGGACGTCATTTCTAAACGAACTTTGGAACGATGCATTTATCTGATGCAAAAGCATGCGATGACAAGAAAACATGATTTATCTGAGTTGCCAAATTTAACAATAAAAAAGTACGTTCAAAGTATTTTCAACGAATAGAGAAGGAATAGGCTGAATGCTGTGATAAACTACTCTATACCACCTTAAAAAGGATAGAGATGTGAAATCCTCAAAGGAAAAAAACTTTCCAGAAGCCATTACTCAAAAGATTCAGGCTAAAACTTGGAAAGTTTTTAACTTTGCATCAGAGTATTTCTTGTTACACATCCCATCAGTCAACCTCTTCCAGGTCACTAGAGCCATTGCTGAAGCAGCTAAAGAGGCCGAAGCAATCCCCCTAAAAAGTGCCCAAAAAGTCTCTACAGTAACGCAAGGTCCCGTTTATGATCTTGCCAAGATTGAGACATCTCTTCCTAAAGATCTGCCTAGAAAACTCTCCGAGCAAAAAATTAAGGTCATCGCTCTAAATGTCGCCCAACACTGCAATCTCGCGTGCAGCTATTGCTATGCCGGATCAGGTGACTACGGATCTCCAGCGTTTATGACAAATGAGGTTGCCTTCAAAGCCCTCGAATACTTTTCGAAAGATGTCCCCGAACTTACAGTCGTTTTTTTTGGAGGAGAGCCACTTCTTAATTTCGATCTTATAAAAGACGCGGTTCTTTTTTGCCAAACTATTAGAGAAAAAGGGTCTTCATGTGTCTTTAAGTTTCGCATCACAACGAACGGAACGCTTTTCACAACGGAAATTCTTAGATTTTTTAGACTGCATCGCTTCTCGATAAGCGTGTCCTATGATGGCGATGGCCTGCAAGATCGGCAAAGGTGCTTTAAGCATCAGGGTCAGCTTGGTATCCCGAGAGGCACGGAATCTTTGCTGCAAGACGTTCTTAAGCTACTTCATGAATGGAAAGCAGGGTTCGAAAGGATTCAACTCCGAGCGACGCTCGTCAAAGAAAATCTTGCGCAATTCGAGTCCATGTTAAAATCAACGCTTCAAACAAAAAGATTTCCGATCGCGTTAACCCCCATCACCAGCTCCGACACAAAGGATATTTTCAAACAAGCTGATATCCGGTCCATGGAAGACATTTTGCGAAGTGTCATCAACGACTTCATCTCAATCAAAGATTACGACGCGATTCTCCAGCTTACGACGCTTCGCGAGAAGATGACTAACCTCCATCGCGCCAAAAGGTATCAAATGTATTGTGGCGCAGGGCAAAATTATTGTTCGATGTCGGCCTCTGGAGGATGTTACCTATGCCATCGCTTTACGGAGCAAGATACTGGATATATCGGCGATCTTACGGTAGGTCTTGATGATAGTAAATTAAAAAAAATCTTAAAAATCAGGTTGTTCCAAGGGCTTTCCGAAGATGTTCCCTGTCCCTCCTGCTGGATGCGTCATTGGTGCGCGGGTGGATGTTTTCATCAAAATGTTGTAACACAGGGTGGACTTCTTCGCCCCGATCCTCTGTACTGCCTCTGGCTTGATATGGAGTATCGTTTGGCTATGGAAGTTTATGCTCACTTTATGACTAGGGCCGCGAGTTTTCTCGGGCAGCTTTAGACGGCTTTACAGGAACCTCCCGTGTGGCGTAGACGGCAAATTTTTACGAGTGCTCTCTTTCTCGCATTTTCTGCGATCATGGTGGGATCACTTGTTTATATTTTCTACGAATCAACGCTTCGTGAAAGGGTTGAAGAGCACTTATATGATGTTAGGATGAATCTAGCGCCAGCGCGAGATTTTGATACAAATATTATTCTTGCCGAAATTTCAAATCTTACAATTCGATTGATGGATGGACCCAACGCCAAAGATCTATCTTACTCATCACTTTTTAGAATCTGTCAGGAGCTTTTAAAAACTCATGCGAGGCAGGTGGTCGTACTCCTTTTCCCAAATGCGTTCCCGTACGATGTGCCCGAGCTTGAAACCCTGGCCGGCATTGCAGCTAAAGATCCGAGACTCCTTGTCGGAACGATTGGTATCACGGATTCTAAAACATTCGGGGAGTCTCTTCCTAAGCCATTTCAAGCTTTAAAAAACGTTGCGTTTGCCGCTGATCTTCAATTCGGCCCGAAAAATTCAGTTGTCAGAAACTTTTTCCTGGATAACCCCGCACCATCGGAGTCATTGGTATTTGCGATGGCGGAACAAGTTGGGGGAAAAATCGTCATTCCTGAGAAAGATACGTCTTTTTATTTCCGCGACAAGCCACTGCTATGGATCAACTATGTCCGTCCCGACAGAATTCCATCTTTTGACGCGCATGAGATTCTAGACGATTCAAAGCGGGAACTTTTAAGTGGAAAGACCGTCATTCTGTCTTATTATGAATATCGGCGTTGGTATCCGCAAAGTACGAAGTTCAATTCTCCGTGGGAGCGAAACGGGGCCGATAGAAAAGACGGCGTTTCCTATGGGAAGTTGATCGCCATTGCCTTTGAGAATCTCCTTCATCAAACATGGCTCAAACCTGCCGCTTCTTGGATCAATGTTGTTCAAATTCTTTTTGTCAGTGCTTTGGTTCTTTTAATCTGGAAGGTGAATATTGAGGTTGCAGTACTCACTTTTATCGGTGTTTGGATCTTTCTTCTAGTGCTCCATAGCGTTCTTATTGCCAAATCTTCACTCCTTATACCATTAAGCGATACAGCTCTATTTTCTTCTCTCGCTGTTATTGCGGGAGGGCTCTGGAGACTTAGGTTTGAGGGTCGAAGAAGAGCAACCTTTGAGGCACGCGCACTATCTGAAAAGCAGGTTGCGCACATTCAAGAACGGTTTCTTGATCGCCTCGCTTCCGAGCTTTCAAAGATCAATGAGAAAATCCTCCCAATTCTCGAAAAATATTGCAACCACCCTTTTCAGAATGCATCTGCAAAGCAGGCTTTCCAAAAGGTTCTTGGCAGTTCCGAAGAATTAAAAGATTACCTGGAAGGCATCCAGCAATTTACGATGACCCAAGAAAAGGCCGCTTCCGATACTTTGAAAGTGACGCTGGTTTCGATCGAGATCGGCCCCGTGATTCAGAAAGTATTGCGGCATTTCGAATTTCGACTTCATGAGGCCGCTATCGAGGTGTTTGTAGAAGGCCAGCTCGCGGCCCACGTCAAAGCGGATGTGACTTTTCTCGAACAAATCCTGTCGAATCTTATATCCAATGCCGTCAAGTATTCTCCTCCAAAGGGGCGGATTGAAATAAACATCGATGAGGTTGATCGGCATTTCGTGCGCATCTCGATCAGAGATTACGGACACGGGATCGATCCCTCTCAGCACGAAAAGATCTTTGAAAAGTTTTATCGCGTAAAAGACGACTACGTTTATAAGATGAAAGGACATGGGCTAGGACTTTATTTGAGCAGGTTTTTTGCGGCTAAGATCGGCGCCTCAATTAAAGTTTCGTCAGTGCTGGGTGAAGGGGCTACGTTTTCATTAGAACTAAAAAGGGCCCGCACATGATTTATAGGGCAATAAAAGGACTGAAGCACATAAGGTTAAGACTCTGGTGGGTCGAAGTCCTTTTCCCCATAATGCTCATATTCTCGCTCTTTTTTGGTTTTTCGTTTGTGATGTATTCTGGACAAAAACATCTTCGACTTTCATCATTTGCTGAGGATGAATTACTTAAATTCTCCCTTTTGCACGCGGAAGAGCTTTCGAACCGACAAAAGAAAGACGAAAACGTCCAGCCTCGTGTTTTTGTGATTTCTGGCAAAGAATCCGACTTTGAGACGTTGAACGAGGCACCGACAACTAAAATCCGCGATGTGTCCGTCACGGGATATGCCAAGGTTCTGGAAAAAGTAGGACAAGGCCACCCATCCATTATCGTGCTCAGTTGGAATCCCTCAGCGCACCCATCGTCAGACGAGTATTATAAACCTCTCATCGAAACCGTCACTAAACTGCCTAAAGAAATCAAGGTTTTGATCGCTTATCCTAAGCTTTCTAGTTTTCTGCCACGTTCCCTGACAAAACTTGTTCTTCCTGTGAGCGACACACAGTGTGATGATGAAGTACAGATGTTGTGTCCCTACGACGAGCGTTGGACAGATTGGGTCTTGCAGGCTCTGTTTAGAGAGTTGGTTGTCATTCCAAAAAGTAGGTTCTCTTATGTGGTGAGTTCCAATGTTCCAAGGGAATATCCAAGTTATATCGCCAATTTAAAGCGTCCGGAGTCAATTCCAACCTATAGCTTTTTAGATATTCTTGACGATGCTGGCAATATCGCTCAATTCAAAGGTGGAACAGTCTTTATCGGAAGCGATATCGCGCAACTTGCTCTTGATAAGTCACAGCTCGATCTTTCAAGGCGTATTCTGACGATGTTTGATGACGTGAAACCAGCTCAGCTCAGGTTTGCAGGGACGCCTTTTCATGTCTTCTGGGCTCAAGTTGTTCAAATGTTTTATGACGATGCTTTTGTAGCGCTTCCTCCCTTCGCGGTTAGCGTTGGCTTTACTCTTCTTTTTTGTGTGATTGTTTTACTTGTGTGGCGTCTTTTTGGCGGACTCATCGTCCTCGGTGTTTTTATCTTTTTTGTCGTCGCAGCCCCCTTTATTAATGCCGCTACCATTCATGCGTTGCATTGCTACATCCCTCTCTTTGATACTTATTTCTTTGGCTTTGTAACCTTGATCATTTCAAGTTTCGTCGGACTTTCGTCGGAAACCTTAGAAAGCTGGAGAATACAAGAAAGAAGACGCATTTCAGTTCAGACAGCCGATCTCAAAGGGAATTTTATTTCTCTCTTAAGCCATAATCTCAATACACCCATCGCAAAAATGCAGGGGATGCTAAAAGTTCTTGAATCATACCCCCTGGAGCAAGCCCTTGAACGTGACCTTATGACGATTCAGGGCCACACGGCTGAGCTGGAAATGCTTGTCAAGGCAGTGCTCCTATCAACTAGCGTGGAAGAAGGGGCCGTTCATCATACACCGATCACGCTACCTGCGCTTAAAGATGAATTTATAGGCCTAATGGGATCGCTTTTAAAGAGGATGGGCCTTCAGGTCGAAGTCTTGGCAGATGCTGGAAAACAAGAATATGGCGAAGCAGCGCTGGCGATGCCTATTAAAATTGACCCCAAGGTCATTTGTTCGTCGATCGCGGGCGCATTGATTTTACTGATTCGTGATAATGATTTATTTGAACGTAAAGACCAAACCAGCATCAGTCTGCAATTTACCCTCAGCACCCCCGTTGATGATGTCTTGGTACTAAATTGCATGATCGATTTTGGCAATGTTGTAGACGGCCGATATCAGGAGCTTTTGAAGGATCTGCGCTCTCTCGACCAAGAGGAGCAAGAGTTACCAGTCTCTTTTTTCAAGGAAGTCTTGCTCCGCTTCCTGCGCGCAGTTCTTAAAACCTATGAAGGACAAGTCTCTCTCTTCAGACGCCAAAATGGCGCTTCGCTGGTCAATATTAAGATCACACCGCAGCCATAAAGATCGACATGAGACTCGATGAACATGGCACCCTTTTTGCTTAACATATTAAGGCTCGCAAGTCCTCTCATGGGAAATGTGAGTACACTTCTGATGGTGATTTTGTGAAAACGCTTGATTTGAAAGAGTAATTGTTTGGTGAAATTTACATTTCAGCGGTGTTTTTTGGAAAACGGATCGAAATAGTTTTGGAAAATAGTAATAAATTGTTACCACCCTTACCTTACAGGAGGTATCAAAATGAAACCAGGGTATGAAACAGTGAAGCTTGTAAACAAACCAGAGTTGAGCGCAGAAGAGCATGATGAACATTTAACTGAGAGCGGTTTTGTGATCATCGATATGCCGGGCGGATGTTCCCAACAGGAAGGTGGGTGAAATCTCCGCGGACCCTCTTGGAACTCAATAACCAAGACATCACCTCTGCCCTTTACGCTTGTGGCAGTTGACGTTCGGTGATTTCTTTTAAGATATAGCAAAACTCCGTCGGTCGAGGCGTCTTGCCACGAACCGACGGTTTTTTATTTGGGTAGTGAGGAAATAGCATCAAGCCGGACATGGGGGTGTTGATATTCTTTGACTTTCCTCTCACAACACACCGACCTAACCGCATGTTTTTCTTTATTATTTTGAAGTTATACCATCCAGGGTCCATCACTACCTCGCCCTCTTTAGGATATGGCATAATCTTCCCAAAAGTATAAAAAAGACCTTCTTTTTGGTCTGACGAAGGTGTCGAAAGTTTTGACATCTGCTTAGATTGGCCTAGATCCGCGCCCAGCGATGCCATAGCCCGGACGTAGTGCATGGCTCGAATCCCCGCGAGGGTCCCAAAGTTTATTTGGTAGGGATCGAGTCCATTCTGACCCAGTTCAAGGGTGATTCCCGTTAAGCCGCGCCTTTTCATAAATTCGTCCGAGGTGCATCCCTCTTGAGAATATCTCTCTTCCCCCCAGTGGGTAATGATGGGAGAACGTGGCGAACAGCTTCGGGCGAAGCGTACCCCTTCTTTTGTAAACGGGAAGATAAAGAAAGGCTCTTCACTTTTCTGAGTGGTCTGATGAAAGTCAACTAAATAGGCGCTTTGCTGCAGAATAGGTTCCAAAACCTTAACGCGCCGCTCCTCCCTTGAGGAATGAGAGGTCCTTAAAAAACAACGATTAAGATCGTGATCCAGATAACGTTCGCTTTTCAAGGCAGCATCAGGGTTTGCCAGGACGAAAGCAACGGGCAATCCGATGTCATCCATGCTCACTACACCCGAAAGTAATAGGCGCAAGAGTTCGTTGATGACCGCTACCCCGACAGGTTCAGATCCGTGGACGACTCCCATGAAGGTCAGCGCGATCTTTTTTTTAAGCTTCCGGAAGGTAGATTTTACGGGTCTCGGGCGTATCAG
>CAILAO010000517.1 GCA_903832105.1 uncultured Pseudomonadota bacterium
AATCGAAATTCTATCGGTTTTGGTTCTGCTTTCGTTCCATTCACTTCCACTGTAAATCCTTTATGGATAATAATAGAATAGTGTCTCGCTATTTTTTCTAGTAACTCATCTGTAAACTTCTCAGCCCCAAAGTACTCAGATACATCGTCGGATAAATCTCCTACGATAATGCATGTGCCGTCGTTATCCCTCTTTCCTTTTTTTGTCGTGACTTCTAGATCCCATTCCTCTTCAGCATTCAGCCACTCGGCTGAAATAGTGACTTCGTATGCATCATCGCCATTTTGCGTCCAGATGAGAGCGTCACTACCCATTTTAAAAATAGCTCTTTTCATGCCGATCCCATAAACACCAACTCCTCGTGACAGTGCGTTAGCTACAGGTTGATCTAAAGATGCTGGACGCCCCATTCGAAAAGCTCGATCATGTTCGGACCACGGGATACCGCCACAATTGTCTTCTATTTCAAAGACATTCTCGTTTGCTATAATTTTCGCCCAATACCCGTCGTAAGGTTTTTCAGAGTCTGTCGCGCATGAAGAACTGCGCAAGATACCATCCACACAATTATCAAGAAGATCGAGGATCGCATCTTCTAATTGAATGTCTCGCGTAAGCATTTCGACAAAGAAACGCTTAACAGGTCTTGTACTGATTGGAGAATACGTTTTTTCATTCATAATTGCACTTGAGAGATTGACTTAATTGATTGCCGATAACTTCAAACACCATTTCAGCAACAATAGGGCTGACACTGTTTCCAATTTGTCGGAAGCTATGCCATTTTGATGGAGCGAATCGGAACCAATCAGGAAATCCCTGTAGCCTTGCAGCTTCACGCGGAGTGATAACGCGTGGCAGTGTAGGATGAATTGGACGAACGGCCTGAAAACTACCGCGATCTGAACCGGTACCAGCTCGAAGTGTAGGGCAAAGGCCATCCATCTTAAGACGGACAGCTTTCGATATTTTGTCGTGTTCTCCCGGTTTCAGCCGTCTATAACGTTCCAACACTTCCGGACTATGGCGCGTACCGAAACATCCTGAAACCATATTTTCCTCTTTGTAACGACGAAGTGCCTCTGCATCTCCAACATTTTTAGGTATATAGTTACTCACTCGATTCCAAAAAGGAGAATCGGGTAAAGGCTGAACGCGTCTCCAGCTTTCTGCTTCAGTAAGCCAATTGCTATCGATCTCAGAGGGAAGACCGAGTAACGCATCGGCTACAGTTGTCACGGTCTTTACTTTGCGAGCTTCAAAATCTTCATGTGAGATCGTTTCCATCGCTTCTGAACGATAGCCAATAAAGAACACTCGTTCACGAGTAGTGGAAGCGCCAAAATCAAAAGCTCTGAGCTTTATGGGGTCAAGTAAAACATAATCATCCTCGACATATCCAAAAGCATTTCTTCGAGTGCTCGTATACTGCGTATTTAGAATACCAAGAACGTTTTCCGCTACAAAAAACGTGGGGTGACAATCTTTGACCAATTTAAAAAACTTAACAAAGAGATTGTTTCGGATATCAGATGCATTTCTTTTACCCATAGAGCTAAACCCCTGACACGGCGGACCTCCAATAAGACCTTCAAGTTCTCCTATCTCTAAGCCTGCATGGTACATTAATTGTTTTCCATCTAAAGAGGAAATATCAGCCACCAAATGGTTGAATTTAGGGAAATTTAGCTGGTGCGCTGAAATTGCGTGCTTATCTAACTCTACTGCAAGAGCTAAATGAAATCCTGCACGAAGAGCGCCGAGACTAAACCCCCCAACACCGGCAAAAAGATCTATAACATTAGGTTTTTGATGGCTCATATTGGATTGATAACCATAGTTGATATATCCAGCAAGGCATTAAATCCTAAATAATCAACATCATTATACATTTGTCAATGTTTTTAGGTAACTACAGTGATGATTTATACAGCAGACATCGCATTTAGATGAGTTAGGACGACAAATATTCCTTCCGTGTAATATGCAGTCCACGTGAAAAGCATATCGCCTTTTGGGTGGGACTAACGCTTCTAATTCGGCATGACACTGATCTGATCGTTTCCTTTTAACCCATCCCAACCTATTAGCAATGCGGTAAACGTGACTATCTACGGGTAAGACGTCTCTATTCATTGTATACATCATAACACATTTTGCAACTTTTTCTGAAACCCCTGGCAAAGAGATTAAATATTCTTCTATTTTTTCATTCTGACTGTCCATCAATTTTTCAAGAGCACAAGTACCAAAATCATCATTTATTTTTTTTAGCGCTGCTACAATCTGTTGTGATTTTATGGTCGATAAACCCGCTGGCTCTAAAATCACTTTAAGTTTTAACGGAGATGAAATGAGTTCATCCCAATTCATAAA
>CAILAO010000518.1 GCA_903832105.1 uncultured Pseudomonadota bacterium
CAAGATAAAATCAACCCTGCAAAAGATTCGAGAAAAAATTAAAGATGTCAGATATGTCTACACCTTTAAAAAAAATGAAAATGGTCAGATTATTTTTGTGGTAGATGCTGAAGAAGACCCAAAGGAAATGAGCCATATCGGTGATGTTTATAAAGATACGACCCCAACGATGCTATTGTCACTTAATAAGCCTTATAAAGTTCGTGTGGAAAAAGATTTTGCTACGGATAAATGGGGAACATGGCTTTCAAGTTTTGCTCCTATTGTTGATCATAGCGGAAAATTGGAAAGTGTTTTGGGAATGGATATTTCCGCTGCTAAAATTATCGAATATGAAAGAAGATATCTTTTAATTATTTTAGCTATTTCGTTCTTTGTAGGTATCATTGTGGCAATACTAGGACTGGTGTTCGCTCAGACGATCAGTAGGCCGCTACTCGCTTTGGCACAAGACATGTCGAAAATACAGCATTTTGATCTGGAAGGAAAAACCGTAGTCAATTCTCGGATTCACGAAGTGATCTCTATGAAAGATGCTCTTGAGAATATGAAAAAAGGTCTTAGATCTTTCAAAAAATATGTTCCAGCCGATCTTGTGTCAGAATTGATTAACCTTCAGAAAGAAGCTGTTCTTGGGGTCGAAGAACATCAACTCTCCATTTTTTTCTCAGATATTGCAAATTTCACAACTCTCTGTGAGAAGATTAAAACTCAAAACCTCGCAGAACGTTTAGGAAGCTATTTTGAGGTAATGACGAAGACTGTCTTAAAGCATCAAGGTACAGTCGATAAATTTATCGGTGATGCAATAATGGCTTTCTGGGGGGCACCCAGACCTCATCAGAGTCACGCTGCTTCGGCATGTATTGCAGCTCTGGAATGTCAAAGCCAGTTATCACAGTTGTTTAGAGAGTGGGAAAAGCAAGGTCTTCCTCCGATGTGTACTCGAATAGGAATAAACACTGGAGACGCCATAGTCGGTAATATGGGATATCAAGATCGCTTATCCTATACCGCACTCGGGGACAACGTAAACCTAGCGAGTCGGCTTGAGAGCCTAAACAAATACTACGAAACAAAGATCATTATTAGTGAAAGCACCTACGCACTCGCGCGAAACGCTATCGAAGCTCGTTTGATCGACCGTGTTGTCGTAAAGGGAAAAACCGCCGGGACGCAAATCTACGAACTCGTTGCGCTTAAGGGACATTTAGACTCGGAAGCCAGGAAGGATCTTGACCTCTTCAACGAAGCGATGCAGCTATATCTAAATCGAAAATGGAAGGAAGCGCAGATAATATTTAACGAGCTTAAATCGAAAGCTCCAAGTGATAAACCGGTTCGTATTCTGGAAGAACGATGTAACAGCTATATCTCAGTACCACCTCCGGGGGATTGGACTGGCGTAATAGTGCTTAGAGAAAAGTAACGATGTTACTTTAAGGCTATAGCCGGCTAGTGTCTCACTTCTTTTGAGACACAAATAACATCTGCTTTTTGAATACATCAAAATTCAATTTATTGTGTCTTGAAAGCTTTGGAGCTCAACAAAATGTATTCAGTCGCAAAGCCTTGTGGCACTGTGAAGCATCTTGCGCGATATGTCGTGCAGCCGTTTGAGCGATAATATTTGAAAGGTTTTATAGGAGCAAAAACTAGATTTACACGGAGGGAGTATGAAGAACGTGTCGATTTCTTTGATTTTGTTGGTATCGTTTAGCGAAACATCAATATGTTATGCACAGTCGTATGACTATGGAAACTCCTACTACAACACAGGCAAATCAGCCGCTGGCACGAATTTAAATGGTTATAACTCCAACACAGGGAGTAGTTGGCACTTAACATATTAAAAAAGCGGAAACTCTTATGGTACGGATTCAAAGAGGAACTCTTGGCAGTACAATAATAGCAACGGTTATTATCATAATAATGGAACAGGCAAGACTTGTTGCGGAATAGAAACAGCTCGAACTTGCTTTAAGTAAAATATTTGGATCTCCAAAAGACTTGTTAGAAAAATAGACATTTAACAACCCCTTTTCCATTTGGGTTTAGTGAGGTGTCCCTCCGCTTATATATCTGGTAAAATAGTCCTGAGATCATCAGGACTATTTCATAACTCTGTCATTTTGAACGTTTTTTTATGAAAGGGCTTTCTATGAGAACCAGGCTCCTTGTTTTTTCGTCGATCATTTTTATTGCTCTACTTGCAAATCACTGCGGAAAAAAAGATAAATCGGATGACAATAATAGCAGCAATCCGACCCCAACGCCAACACCGACAAGTCCTGCGGATACGACAGAAGAAACAGGAGATTTGGTCATGTCTGTTCAGGTATCAAACTCCAGTACAGCCTACAATTTGATCGACCGCTCGGATCCCGCGTTTGAGGACTTCCGTCCTGATTCCACGACCTCTGGAGCTCCTTCTGATCTGACAATTTATGTAAAGAAAATTGTCTTAAGGTCTTCTGATTCGAACACACAGACGAGAGAACGAGTGGTGTTTGAAGATGCGACTGGAAAACCAATTGATATTTCTGGTGCAAAAATAGATCTCAGTTCTCTCTTCACCGAGTTTGCTTGCATCAATTCAAGCGGTGAAGTCGTGGAGCTTGAGAACGGTGAAACATGTCCATGCGGACTAGATACAAACGATCAACCGATCCAAAAAGACAGCCAAGATAAATGTCCGAAGATCTCGAAAGCCGAAGGAACTCTTCCGGCGGGCAAAGCTTCAGTTGCCGTCGGAGCATACAGTGACCTGATAGTAACCTATCTAAAAAAAGCGCAGGTTAAGGGATGCGTGGTTGGAAATTTCAGAGACGGTTCGTTACAACCTGGACAACACACGTACTGCACCCAAAAAGACCACACGACGTTCACCGCTTCCGCTACGACCATGGGTGGACAAAATGCTGATTTCGAAGACCAAACCCCAGAATTAATGGACTTTGATTTGTCTCTTTCCAATGATTACCCTGTCGACTCCGCTGCAACCATTGATGTTACCTATCCGATCAAAGACAACGTCGAAATTGCAACCTCCGGTTCCGTTAGAATGACGCTTGTGATCGACGTGAATCGCGTCCTTAGATTCTTCAACCAAGGCCGAAGTGATCAAGGTGCGGGTCCAGAGCTGCCAATTAATAGATCTTACTTTTACACGAGTGTATTTACGTCATCGTCCTTTGTGTTCGTTGGAAAACCGGGGGACATTAAGGGATATGCATTTGTAACCAAAGCCTGCAGCTCAATCACTACAATTCCAGCGGATCACGAATGTATAGACAATCCTTTTGTTGTCGCAGGTTGGGTTACGCTTATTTACGACAAGGACGGCAATCCAATGGCAGTGAACATTATGCCTGATGACGACAACACGTTGACGGTCATCAAAGGAGGCAACGGTACCAGGAACGGACTTGACACCACATATTTCACAGTCACTCCCAGTGGACTCGACATAAAATTCAATCTGGGGGAGACAGACACTGGAAAAATCTTCAATGTGAACACCGATCTTGCAATTGGTGCTACGGATAACACAGCATATTTCGAAGGCCTTCGCGGGGATTCATATGGCAAATTGGTTCTGAAGCGAGGCTTGTGATTTTTAAAGACTGCACTTTCCAGGGGGTGAAGTGGGCAATCACTTTCATCCCTTATCATTTTAAGGGGCAAGCCGTAATTTTGGGTGTTAACTCAGTGAACGCCAATGCCCGAATTTGACGACAACTAGATGCGTGGTGCTGCAAAAAACCCCAAATTTTTTTGAAGTAGGCCATGTTCCTGCTCTTCAAATGTAATTGTCAAATTATTTAAGCCGTCTTTGATCTGGGGCTCGTTGATTTTTATATGCAGCCCTTCTGAGGGAATGGTTTCGAGATTTTTTATAACGGTTCCGTTGTTCGACAGGGTCATGCTCATATTCCGATCAAACAATTTTTTCATTTGTAGTTCGAAGATAATATCCTTACCTAAGAAGACTGATCCCTGGTTTCCTCCATCTACAATCACCGAGAACTCGTCAAAGTCTCCCCAGCTTATTTCGGCATTTGGTGCGATTAATCCAAGCGGAGGATTTTTGGGATCTTCCCCCACTGACTCGGCCCAAATACTCAGAACCTCATTGATATCCACGTGAGGATTGCCGAAAAGGGGGCCGCCGTCCGACTGAAACGGCTGAAAAGCAATCCACACAAAATCAGGATGATTTTTTTGAAAGTCATAATGCCACTCGCCGCCCAGAATATTGTCATTCTCGTCAAGTTCGAGAACGTACTGATACTCAAATATCTTTTCCTCTCTTGTCGGCCCTTTTGCTCGGAGCGGTTCTTGCTGCAAGTGATACGAAACAAATACTTGGGCTTTTACGGTGATCCACTTTTTGGCTTCGGGGTTAAAAGGGTAAGCGCCAAGATCCTGATTCGTGATGAGTTGCGCCGCTTTACTTTGGGGTATGGATTCCCAGACAATATCATATTTATAGACCGGAAAGTTCCAGATGCTTTGATCATAAGAAACATCAAATATAACTGATTGCTTCATTCTCCCGAGCCAGTTGGTCAATATCAGATGGAACGTCCCAGGATTGATATCTTCGCAGACGCCCATGGCTGTCACATCTGACCGTTCGTGTGGCCGCAGAGGAAGTCCCATATACTGCGCCAGGCAGCGGTTTCCACCCAAAAAGTAGGTCGTTGCGCTCATGTTGATTTCTGCAAGTAGTGCTTTGATGTCGTGAGTTTCAAAAACGACGCCGTTTCGCGTAACAGCCGTTCTTGGCTCTTTATGCCTCTGGGCAGCCGCAGCCCAACCGTTGCAATGCCCTGCCCAAGATGGCTTACTATTTTGAGATGTGGCGCTATGCTCTTCCAGTTCCCAGTTCACTGCCTTTGGGGATTGTCCATTGAAGGCGGTATCGTACTTCTGAAGTACTGATGGCAATATCGTCCCATCATAATCTTTCCATTTTATATTGGTGCCTTCTTTGTCAGCGGGGTATCCGAATCCTGAATAAGGGAGTTTGTCATCCGGGACAGAGGCTGATGTTGGAAGAGAGGAAAATCTCTGTTCAAAAGGAATCCCATAAAACTTTTGGTAGAATTCAGATTGCTGGCCAATTTCGATCGCACTTGCGGCGGTTTTTTCTTTTTCAAGCAAGGAGGCGGGTGAGTTTTTTTTCGCGTCGTCGTGGGTTTTCGGCGTGAATATTTTGCAACTCAGAGCGAGTGAGCTTATAAGAAAAAATTCAAAAACTTTTCTCATACGTCAACCTTTGAGCGGTAGAGTGAGTTGCATGATTCGCAACAACTATTATCGTTTATTGTTGACGATAGAGCCACGAAAATTTCGGAAATTAAAAAAAAGGGTGAACATTGTCACCCCTTTTTTTTTGACTTCCCTTTTTAGCGGCGTTCTATTTGTCTTGACTAGGTACGCTATGCTTATTTTTAACCGAATGCAGACAGGAATCTTCAAGACCTTGATATCCAAAAATGCAGGATGTACTCGGAATATTTAGGGAAAATGTGCCGTTGCCCTCAACAACCATCCAATTGATCGGTAACGAGGCTTCCGCAACCGTATATGATTTTTTGGGTTCTACCAAAAGTCCTGCCGTCGCAGCACCGCTCTTATCGAAATATTCGCAAGTCAGAGCAGTTGTGAGAACGCTATAGGTGCAAAGACCGTTGCCTAAATCACTCGTAACAACTATCTGAAAGTCTGATCCTGGAACCGGGGCTGGAACATCAACCTGAACGTCTTTTTCATCGTACCATTTTTTCTCGAAGAACACATGAAAGGAACAGCGGGGGGAATCTTTGGATGCCGTGGCTGTTTCTTTATCTAGAGTCCAGGCAAGACTTGCTCCGTCAAAGTCCACATAGTAAGCGGCATTTGGCCAGCTTGGAGTGCTGCCTGGGGCAAACGTCGTAGGTTGACCTCTGTCTTCCGGATCTGGAGTAAAATGGTTCTCTAAACCAATTGGTATTGAAACGTTCGCATCGTTATCACTTTTGTAACCGAAGTAAGCCCTGTAAGAATTGTCGCTCAACTGGGATACGCATTCTAGAATCGGATGAATCGGATTGTGTTCTGGCGGTGGGGTGTCGCCACAATGCCCGGGGCCGATGATCCCATTGTTGAATTGGTCCAGAGTGGTTTTCCAACTCAGCACTTCAGTTTGTTCTTCTGGAGCAAGATCTGCCCAATCAGTATAATCATGGGTCGAAAGAAACGTGTCAGCCAGAAGGATCACGGAAGCCGCGTCTTTGTCGGACGCGCCGCTTGCGATATTAAATTTTGTAGCAAGCAATTGAGCATAAAGCTTGGTGATTCCATTGTTCGGTTCTCCAAACATGGTTTGTGTTAAAACGCCGACTCCAACTTCTTCGGTCATCACGGAGAGGGTTTCTTTGCCACCTTCCAAGCCTAAGAATTGGGGTAAATATTTGACGAATTCCGAACTATGGTTCTTCCAATAGCCAATGGTCTTTGTGCAACCAGCAAGTATATCCGTGTCTACGCTTCCGACAGTAGCGGAGTTTTGAGAAATGGAGCCCTTACTCTTCTTGCTAGGTAATAGGCGAGAAATACTGCAGCTCACCAAGGCAAGCGAGATAGTGGCAATCAAAATGACGGAGAATCTCAGTGTAGTCTTTCTTTTCATTGGCAACTCCTTATGTGTTATTAGATTTCTATGCAACGGCATCCCAACTAAACAAGTTCCCCATGTGCTGCAAAATTTAGTCCAATGTGCCAATTGGAGATAAGCTGGCTAATTCAGTCGGAAAGTTTCGGAAGAGGCTCCCTTCAGAAGGGCTACCTATTAAACTCATGTCAAAATAATTTACAAATGCTATTATGAGATTCATCTAAAACTACAATACAGTGAAAACTATGAAATCTTTTATCATTACTTTACTCTGTCTTTATTTATCTTCCTGTCACTTGTGGCCTTTTTCCAAAAAATCCAAGTCTGACTCGGCTAGGTTTGCAGCGAGTGATACCAAGAATCTCCCAGAGGAATCTAAGGGAATAGATAGAGAAAGCATCAATATCAAGCGAAGTGAGAGCAGGTCCCAATTTTCTATCCAATTTAAAACGATGCTACCTTCGCGTTGCAAGATCTTCTACTGGAATCAGGAGCAGGGGTTTATCAAAGATGATGCGGCAAAGGAGCTACCGTGTCAGGAATCTTCGGCGATCTCGTTTTTTGAAACAATTGAAGATATTCGCCAAGACTCGCTATATCTAATACAGATCGAAACTTTTACAAAAGAAAATCTAGATGAAGTTAGCGACAGTATAGCATATGTTGAAAATCCGACTTCAGCCGGCGATGTTGTTGAGCTTTCGGATTTGAGGGGTCTTAGCCAAGCAGATTGGATTCAAGAGATCACTGCCATTCAAAATATCTTTCCCTTGAGTTCTGCTGAAGTTACGCAGAAAAAACTGACCCCTCCTCTCTCTCTTGCGGCATTTAAGCAGAGTATAGCCCAGCGTCAGAACTGCAAAATTGAGGATATCTCAAGCGCCGGGACTCCGAAAATCTGGTTGGTAGACAAAGATTTGAACTTGGAATACATCAATACCAAAGGATACACTTCAGCTTCTTCAGTGGCTCATCCGCACGAAAAAAACAGATTGAAACTCAACTTTAAATTTGTCCAGTCCGGTCTCCCTTGGCTCTGGATCTATAAAGAAAACGGTAGTGAGGGGCAGTTCTCCACCAAAGGGGCTGCAAGGCTAAAACAAGTGGATATCGTTTGGGGATCTACGGTGTCGTTAAAAAACCCTTCTATCAAAGAGGATGATTTTTCAACAATACCGGCCGATGATGACAAAAATCTAAAAATTGAGTGGTCGTATACGGCAGAAAATCCCTTTACGGAATACAGTACCATCCTGATAAAAGCAGCCTCGCTAAATAATCCCACCCAAGAGTTGTCTTGCAGACTCTCTTTGCAGGACAATACCGTCGAAATCGACAAAAGCCTCATGCGGCAACTGGGAGATGGGGAGATTCATCTGGAAGTTATTATGGAAAACCGCGAACTTAATATCTTTCCTGGCGAAGAGAGAAATCCCTGGTTACTCACAACATACGATTGGCGAGTGGCAAAAATCACTCATTAGGGTGTGTGCTTAATTTAAAATCGTAGACATCGACTTCTGCTTACTCTTGAGGTATTAACGTGATCTCTTTCGAAAGACTTTTACTTGATCCGCTACTTCACCGTATTTCTCGTAGAAGTTTTAGCGAAAAAGCTCAACGTTTCAAGAAAGAGATCACGTTGAAGTCTCAAGTCTATGTCTATGAGGACGTATACGTCAATCCAGTGCCATTCACTACACGCCCTAGCGAATCGAGTTCATGACGCTAAGCATCGGAACGATCATAGCAATGACGACGATGACGACAATGCCACCCATCATGAGGGTCATGATGGGTTCAAGGAGAGAAATGATGGTGGAAATCTTACGTTCAACCTCGGCCTCGTAGGCCTTTGAAACGTGAACAAGCATTTCTTCAAGTTGACCTGTGCGTTCGCCGGTCATAATCATGTGGGTAACGAGGGGCGGAAAATGTTCGCTCTTCTCAATGGCGGAACTAAGACTTTTACCTTCTTGGACCGCCAGCTTCGAGTCATCAATGACCTCTGCAATAAGAGCATTTGCCACGACATTGCGAGTAATTTCGAGCGCACTCATGATAGGAACGCCCGAGCTTAAGAGAGTCGAAAGCGTTGTTGTAAATCGGGAAATATTGACCCTCTGGATGATTGCTCCAAAGAGAGGAAGCTTAAGACAAATTCCATCGAACTTTCTGCGACCCTTTTCCGATGCGACCCAAGACTTGAACGTCACGACTCCAAGGACGACGACAAGAATAATGACGTACCAACGATTCTGGACAAACTCAGAAATTCGGATAAGGGCCGATGTATACCAGGGCAGGGGAACTTTTAGGTTCGCAAACACTTTGGTGAGTTTAGGAACGACGCTTACGAATAGGTAAGCGATGATGCTAAGGTTAGCGATAATCATGATGGCTGGATAACTGATAGCGCTCACAACTTTGCCTTTGACAGCTTCTTGGTATTCTAGATAGTCCGCCAAACGTTCGAGAACAAGCCCGAGCGAACCAGATGATTCGCCAGCCCTCGTCATGTTGATATATAGTTTACTGAAGACCCCGGGAAACTTGGTCATCGCCTCCGTGAGAGACTTTCCCTCGGAAACCTGATCCTTGACGGCTGACATCGTGTTTCTTAGAACAATATTTTCTACCTGTGCCGTAAGAGCTCTCAGCGAATCATCCAGAGGAACATGCGCCTGGATAAGGGTCGCAAACTGACGTGTCGTTATCGCGAGATCTTGGAGAGAGACTTTTTTGAAAAAAGTAATCGATTTTTTTTGCTTTACGTTCTCAAGCGATGTCTCTTCTTTCATCTCAGAGACGATAACCTTGTTTTTCTGTCGCAGTTTACTACGAGCTGCTTTTGGATTTTCGGCTTCAATTTTGCCCTTCCGTGCAGCTCCTGTATCTACGTCGTATCCCTTATAAGTGTATACGGGCACAGTCTCACCTCTCGATTAATGAGCGTCGTCCATTTCTTCAGTTTGCGTGTTGTGAATAGCTTCATCCAAAGAAGTAATGCCGGCCAGCACCTTGGTGAGAGCCGACTCACGTAGCGTTTTCATGCCATTTGAGATAGCCACTTTTTTAATGTATTTTGAATCTTGTGTCTTGAGTAAAGCTTCACGGATCTTGTCATCAAGAAGCATCAACTCATAAACGCCGGTTCTGTCCCGATAAGATTGACCTAAACAGGCTTCGCAACCCGGTCCTGCTCTGTATAACTTTCTTGGACCAAGCAGTTCTTTTGTAACCCCAATGAGTTCTAGTTCGCGAGCTGACGGTTCATAAGATTCTCGACATGAAGGGCAGAGTTTTCGCAAGAGCCTCACCGCCGCAATTCCAAGAACAGTCGAGGACACCTGAAATGGCTGGATACCAAGGTCAACAAGCCGTGTCACGGTTGACGCAGTGTCGTTTGTATGAAGGGTTGAAAACACCAAGTGACCGGTCATGGATGACTGAATCGCGATCATCGCTGTCTCACTATCTCGAATTTCACCGATCATGATGACATCTGGGTCTTGACGTAAAATCGAACGAAGTCCCGCTGCAAACGTGAGGCCGATTTTTTCTTTCACTTCGATCTGTCCCACCCCAGGTAACTGGTATTCAACTGGATCCTCAATCGTAAGAATATTAATATCGGTTGTGTTAATGTGCATAAGAGATGCGTAAAGCATGGTTGTTTTACCGGAACCTGTCGGTCCGGTCACAAGAATAATTCCGTGCTTTTGCTCAACAAGAGAGCCCCACTTTTGAAAGAGCTCAGGGTCCATGCCCATTTGGTCTAGGCGTTTGGAGCCGCCAGATTTATCAAGGAGACGCATAACGATCCGCTCGCCAAACTGAACGGGAAGAACAGAAAGACGAACGTCGTTATCTTTACCAGCAACTCTGATAGCGATACGACCATCTTGTGGGACCCTTTTTTCCGCAATATTGAGCTTCCCCATGATCTTGATACGTGTCGCAATTGTCCCAGCGTGCCGCCGAGGAATCTGCATCTTGTCGTGAAGAACACCATCAATCCTGAAGCGGACCATGATTTCGTGCTCATAAGGCTCAATATGGATATCAGATGCGCGTTCTTTGACAGCGCGAGCAAGGAGACCGTGAACTAAACGAATAATTGGCTTTTCATCGTTACTTGATTCCAGGAGGTCTCTAGTTTCCTCAAGATCTTCTTCGCCACCGATTTCCGGCACGTTGAGTTCGTCGATCACTTTTTGAGAGGAGTCATTTGAACGTTCGTAGACCCTATTTATGCTATTCTCGATCACCGACTTGCTTGCGACGATCATGTTGATATTGGTTGAAAGAATCAATCGCAAATCATCCAGTGGGAAAATATTGAGAGGATCGGCAACTGCAACAGTTACGTTGAAGTCATCGCGAGCAACGGGCAAAATCTTGTTGTCCCGACAAAATTGAATCGGAATATTGTCGACCAGACTCGGATCTATTTCGTTAATAGGAAGACGCTCATAGTACGGAAGATCAAGCTGATATGCCAAGGCTTTTAAAACGTCTTCCTCGCCGATATACTCCTTTTCTATGAGAATTTCGCCAAGCTTTTGCTTGCTTTCCTCTTGAGACTTAAGAGCCTCTTCGAGTTGCTCAGTCGTAATCGTGGAGGAGTCAACCAGTATTTCACCCAAGGTCTTTCGCCTTGTTTTCTTAAATGAGACCGTCGGAAGGTTAGTCCACTTAGGCGAAGCTGTACTCGTCATAATCTCGCTTACCGTGGGAGTTGACGGTTCGACTTGAGTGTTTTTTTGTTCTTTATCTTGCATAGATTTTTCCTCAGACCATTCGTTCGCGACTTTTCTGATATTTAATCTTCCGGAGGAGGCGGTGGTTCCGGAGGAGGCGGTGGTTCCGACATACCTCCATCATCACCCCCGATTGGCTCTGGAGGCGGTGGGCCAGAGTCGCCGCCAATAATTCCGCCGCCGCCCCCCTCATCTGCTGACAGAGGCACTGGGGTCGTGTCGAAATTGTTTACAGCCTCATCTGGAGGCAGTTCCAATTTCGTGCCTGGCGGCTGTGTTTCTTGGTAAAGTTCTTTAATCATGTTGTCACGTTTTTTCTTCTCCATTTCATCAAGCGGGCTACTCTTGAAAGCGCCGTCTTCCTTGGTTCGGAGCATTGAGTAAAACTTCCCATCCTTAAATGATGTCCCGTAGATATTCTCAAGGAATTCATCCCGTTCTTCGATCTTCTTTTCGTAAATCGCGGCAAGGTCCGCAGCACCATGGACGACGTAAGGAGTTAAGAAAATGACGAGATTGCTTTCAATGTTTTTCGTTTGAGAATTTCTAAAAAGCCAGCCGATAATCGGAATATCTCCAAAAAGCGGAATTTTCGAAAAGGCTTCCTCCTCCTGATGTCTTACTAAACCAGAAATGACAATGGTTTGACCGGTCTTACCCGTGACAATTTGTTTTGTTCTCCGCTTACTAATTCGGGGGAGCTGCGAGACTGCATCAAAACCGGGCGAGTTTGCGTCAAGCTTGATATCAAGTGTGACGTTATTTGAGTAACTAATATAAGGTTTAAGGTCGAGTGTTAGTTCGACGTTTTCCTTCTCGATTTTATCCTTCACAGCTCCCGTTTGAGCGTCTGCTTGACTATTTTTATAGAAAATAACTTCGCCTACCGTAAACTGCGCTTGCTCGTTATTCGCAATTAAGATGTGCGGTGATGACAGAACTCTGGTGTTATCGTCTGTTTTAACCATCTGAATGATAGCTCCGGGCGAAAACGTTCCCAAGCCGGGAATTGTAACCGTTTCTCCAGAAAGCACACCAATCGTCAGGTCCTTTGCGAAGACGCCAGCTGCCGCTTGCATGTTGCTAGTATTAGGAGTCGTGGAATTGACGTTAGTCGCTTGTGCAACGACGAGAGGAGCAACGGCGCTAGCTTGCCATGCGGTCGCAATGGCGGAACCTTTTGGACCTGGTCTTCCGCCAAAGATGTGCGTTCCGAAACTAAAATCGTTTGACTGTTTGATGTCAAGAATATCTGCTTCGACAAAAACCTGGCTTTTTCTTATATCTAACTTTCTGATAATGGTGTTGAGCGCATCATACGCGGCGCGACTTCCGGTGATAAGAAGGGAGTTTGACGATTCGTCGGCTGTTATTTTTAGATCATCTCCAATATCCGCGACATCAATAATCGTGGCATTGGGACTATTTGGAGTCGTCCTCACCGGTGGGCGTCTGACGTTTCCGCCTTTGTTGCTTTGCGCGAGAGCGGATAACGTCGCCGCCAACTTTTTTGCGTCAGCATAATCCAGTGGCCTGACATAAATCGTGGCTTGTCTTGATGGATCATCAATCCTGATGTCAAACTTCTTCACCAAGGCTTTTACGTCCGAAATCGTGCGCGGCGGTCCAAAGATTATAACTGAATTTGACCTTTCATCGGTTAAAATCTTATACGACATGTAGGAACTTCGACTCTTATCACCTTTAGAAGACGCCTGGAAAATTGCATTAACTTTTTCAGCGATACTCTTGGCATCAGCGTAGCGAATGGGAACAATGACAACCTGAGACTGCTGTCCCTTAATATCGAGAAGCTCAAGAACGTCGAGAACGCGACGCACCTTATAACCACTATCACTGATAATCAGAGTATTAGTCGGTGAATAAGCGATAATCGAGTTGGTTGATACAATTTTGTTAAGAGTCTGAGTGATTTCTTTTGCATCGATGTATTTAAGTGGGACGATCTGCGTGATAATTTCGTCAGTCATTGGAGTCCATGAGGATCCCTGAAATGTTTTTAGGTTCCCCTTAACAGCCGTTGTTACCGGCATGATTTTAATGACCTTCCCTGTCTCAAC
>CAILAO010000519.1 GCA_903832105.1 uncultured Pseudomonadota bacterium
CGCCTCCACTACATGAACATATCTTCCTGCCTCTTTATAGTCCAATACATGGTATTGTTCCTGAGCGAAGTGGATTGAATCAGTGGAACGCGAAAGGGAGAGCCAGAAATGCTGACGAGGTATATATTTCAATCCCAGCTTGGGTTCATAATAATTTCCCTGATTTCTTTCCACATCGTGATGAAAATTTCAATCTAAAGCTACCAGATGGAAAAACGCTTAGTGCTAAAGTCTGCCAAGATAATGGGAAAGCTCTTATGAGTGATCCCAATAAAGCGCTAGGCAAGTGGTTGCTTAGGGATGTCTTAAAAATCCCAGAAGATAAACTTGTAACAATGGATATGCTTAATGCTTTTGGATTTGACTCAGTTCGCATTGACAAAGTTTCACAAAAGACATTTGAAATCACCTTTTCAAGGACAGGAAGTTATTCAGACTTTTGCATCAATAATGGGAAGTAATGATTTTATTTTAATTTACTAACTTAGATTAATAGGCCAGAGTATAGCGAGGCTTTGGTGCGAACCGTGTTGTGCCGAACGTTATGTGATCGTTGAAGAACGGGCGACTTGGCGATGCGATCATTGTAGCCGTCCCGTAATCCCCTGTAGCAAATGTTTGTTGCAGCACTGCGGGAATACGTAATAAACGCAAATCTAGCTTTTCAGAAGCATTGAGTTTTTGTATTATCATGCCTTATGAAAATAATTTATGCGACGATGCTTTTGGCTGGACTTAGCCTAACGTGTTTTTCTCAAACGGAGAAGTCTGAGTCTCAAACGAAAATAGATGCGTTAATAGTGCATTCAACATCCAGCCCCGAAAAAGTTGATGCTGCCACTCTTTCGCCCGAGCAACTGAAGGACATCTGGAAGAAGCAGGTCTGTGAGATGTACTACATTAATGCTGATGGTAGCCTCAGACAAGATAAAAAATATGAATGGAGGAACGATAAAGGATGGTGCATGCGGACAAATTCAACATCATGGGAAACATGGTCAAGGAAGGAAAGTTTTACGATCAAGAGAAATCTGGGTGATGGTATATGGCTGGCCACAAAAGATGCTGGAGCAACGATTTATGTAAAGCCCATTAGAGACAGTGACTTTTCGGACGGGCTCAAAACAAACGCCTATCTTAATCTTTTTTCAGGGAGCCACACCGTTGAGTCCGAGAATGGCGTTAAACTGAACGTTCATTATTATAACGTCACTGAGGTCGCGTTCCGTCGGCCTGCGTATGAGGATCTCACCTTCCTTCTTGAAAACGGTAAATCGTTTAGTGTTGTGTTACTCAGAAAAATATCGTGTCCATCCTGCAATGGGACGGGAAGCGTTAAGACAGCGAAAAAGGTTGGCGCTCGATATATGTCTGCTACAGAATTTTGCAAGAGTTGCAATACCCGTAAGACGGTTGAAATCCCTCTGCTCTGCACACTTGCCAAATAGTAGCCGTGTCTACGTTTATGTGGTTAGATGTGCCGATATTGAGAATTGTTGTGTCTTGTTTATGAATGAAATTGCGACTTGTCCCTCTCATCCCAAACGAGTAGAATTTAGAATATTGCGATGAGCTATTACGTATTTATAACGCATAAGGAACACAAGAATGAAAACATTAGTTTCCATAGTTATGCTTGCAACTATTACGTCGTCGCTGCTTTGCGTGTGCGGGTGTAAGACATCCAGTTTGTCGAATCTGAATGCGATACCGATTTTGGAGGGTATGACCGATGCCGCTGCGCTGGATGCGGTGGCGGTCGCATCGGATACGTCACTCGCACAAAACCGGCGCCTGCCCAGGGGCCCCATACAGTCGTATGAGGACGGGGTCTGGACTGTAGAAGACAGGAACGCCACTTCCATTGTCGTTGCCTATTCACTAGGAAAGGTCAACGTAACCGTCCGCTACACGGTGGAAGGTC
>CAILAO010000520.1 GCA_903832105.1 uncultured Pseudomonadota bacterium
AAGCAATTCCGGTCATATAGCAAAAAATCGTCAATGGGGACGGACGGACTTGAACCGTCATGCCTTTCAGCACTGGCTTCTAAGACCAGCGTGTCTACCAATTCCACCACGTCCCCATAAAAGAGAAGGCGCCTCTTTGGATGCATTGAAGCGCGAAACAGCGTCTATGTCAAGTAGCCTTCTTCTTCAGCAAAGACAGGGCCTGTATTAGCAAGGGCTCTATAAGAACCCTCCAATCAGCCTGTTTAACCCCAAGTAAAATCTCGATCCCCTGCCTGAGAGTCGTCTCATCAACCTCTTGCGTTTGCGCAACACGAGATCCGGGACCAGAATTATCCATCGTCACGCCTGTTTTTATCACTCCGTGATTCCAAGTCAGTTCTTGGTATTGTTCGCCCCTCGGAAAGCTGAGAACTGCATCGCGAGTTGAGCCTCCCGTTCCCTTGCTAATTAATAAGTCTACAGGACCGTCGCCTCTGAGAGCAATCCAGTCGGGATGTTGGTATTTTTCTTTTACATTGCTTTTATCTATCTCTTGAAATGTCGCTCCTCCACGAAGGTGTTCTATAAACGTCCCAAGTTTGACAAGACTCTCTGGAAGATCATGCTGAAACCTAAGACCTCCAATGCTTCCCATCTTTCTCACACAAATAACATGAACGGGAAACTCTTGCCCTAGTACGTGCATCTTAGCATCCGTAATTGTGTTAAATGGAACCTGTTCGAGTTCACTCGCGTTAATCCAGTCCGCACCAAGACCACTAAAACTCATATCGCGAACGTTGTATGTACTGCCGCCATAAATCAATTTAACAGCTTCGAGGTCCCACACTTTGTATCTTTCGTAGGCCCTCAGATCCTTCATCGCTTGTTCGATATCTTTGACAGGATCTTTGCTTTTACTCATTTTGTCTGACAGTTTTTTCCAAAAACTCGCGCCTTCCATAACTCATCCTTACAAAAGAAAAACATGAAAGTGAGGTACCTATTATTTTACAATTTCCGGGCTATCTTTGTCGCGGATCGCACATTAGCGAAACATTGGCAGGAATTCGCGCCGAGAAAAAGCGCCGCAACGCCTCGCATTTACTAGACTAAATAAAGAGTCATATTGAACCGTCAAGATATTCTCGGAAAATTCCCCCGAACATGATGGCAACGTCCTCACTCTTTCCCGTTTCTGAAAGAACGACGATTGCGTACCAGTGATTCTTCACGCGAAGAAAACGCATATCGTGCTGGTATTGATTCCATGTGCCCGTCTTTCCGCCCATGTAAACATCGGTCGGAATATATTTAGGTCCTTTAGCCGTTGCAGGAGGATCGCCCCGTCCAGTGTTACATGCCGCCATGATTTTATAAAGGGGTTCAGAACCGACGAAACGATCATGGAAAATATCATATAGAAATTGCGCGAGATACAAGGCATTTACGGTATCGCTATCATCATGTGCGGGGCGCATGTGTTCATATCCCATCGTTTCTGAGAACTTATTAACCTCCGCAGCTCCTCCAGCCAACGCCTGAATGTCATTCCAATAATCGTTTATAGATTCCACGAGGAGTTCATAGGCCTTAAACCAATGCTCGTCCTTTTTAAACCGAGCGTTATTTTTGTTCAGCGCCGCAGCAGCCACAAGTGCTTTTGGGACAGACGCACCTTCAATGGTCTTTTCAACAGTGTCTTGTCTTACACCTATGACTGTTCCGGACTCCAGATCCCGCACAATCCAGTGAACTAGTTTATTCCCCTTAAGGGTTTTATATTCCTCCATCTGTTCTTTACCGAAAGCCGTTCCAACGCCAGTTCTCGTTTTTAGCCGCTTATTTTTGTCGAACTTTCCAAGATCAAAGCCATCTTGAAGAATAAAAAAATCGGGGCTCGTCGGATCACCGATAAACGGCGCAACGCCATTAAAAGGTTTTGCGACATAGTCACTCATACGAAAATGGGGCTGGAGCTGCTTCTGCATTGTCTGTGTCACCTGATCAGGACCACAGCTCCCTATGAAACTAACTGTCACGGCAAGAACAATCGCTCTTAAAAACATAAAATAATTTCCTTAAACTTTATTTATCATTCAACGCTGATAATAACCTTATCTCATCCCTGTTTCTTTTAAAATCCCTTTCTGGCGTTTTGGAAGACGTTTCTTCTCCTCAGCCAACTTCACACCTTTTAAGTAAATCATCGACAAATCTTGGCAATTTTACCGCATTTGATGCCTTGGCATAAACAACGTCACCGTAAAACTGAAACGGGAGATTCGCTTTGATGAGTTCATCAACATTTTTGAAGGAAAGAATTGCCTTTTCAGAAAAACCAGACTCAATGGCTCCCAGTTTGATGTGTTCCGCTTCGTCCCCGACAGTTATAATCATCTCCGGGCAAACCATTGAAGCGCAAAGCACTCCGATCTTTTTATGTAGCTCCGAACTCGTCGGCCCAAGCTCCAGCATGTCGCCAAGAATGACGATCTTCTTTTGATCTTTATAAAGTTCCGCGAGAGTTTTTAATCCCGCTGTCATACTATCTGGATTTGCATTGTA
>CAILAO010000521.1 GCA_903832105.1 uncultured Pseudomonadota bacterium
ACTTATAGGATAACTTTGCCTTGCCCAAGTCCCTGGATATGTCGTCCTGAGCCATTGCTGCCGTCAGAAAGCCTGCCATTAAGATCGTGACAATCAGATTCTTCATTTTTTACGGTTCCTTGTATCAAAAAGACGAATAGGGATTATAATTTCATGCTGGCGAGAAAATAACCGGTGGCTGAGCGTAAATCAAGAATGTCATATCGATAAATGTTTTCTAAATATAACAGGAGCATTCTTATGATTAAATCAATTGCAGCGTTCAAGTTGATAAGTATTCTATCTAAAGAAAAATGAACTCATTTGAACACCCAACCGCCAGTAGGGAATTTTCAACATCCAACGAAATTAATTCCAAATGTATTTGGTATAGCATGAAAAAAAACAAATATGTCCGTTTAATTGATAAGCTATGGGAAGATTGTATTTTTCCAGGTTTCGCCGGGATGCCCATCACAGATAAAAGACACAAGGCAATCATGGAAATACTTTGCCGTATGCCCGAAAAGGATTATCAGCAACTTGTGAGCATGATAGATGACTTTCATTGGTTTGTTCCAAGTTATAATAGGCGTCCAAGTTACGCGGGTGTATATCCTATTACACGAAACACAGATGATGAACTGGGGAAAATGACTATAAAGGGATATGCAAGGGTGTTTTTCCTAAGTCCCTGCATGGAGAGATTGTCTTTTTATATTAATATTGCCATTATTGGTCATGAGGTTGCGAATATTGTGTTAAGACATAATCTTTTTTCCGGGTATAGAATTCCCGGAGCAGGAACAAGCCGCATGGGAGCTTGTAAAAGAATGGGGATTCGGTTATGAGATGGAGAAGAATGCTAAACGTAAAATATCAGACAAATAAGTTAAGCTGAAGACCGTTAATAGTTGTTGCCATGAAAAATGAGTTTGGGAAGAAAGAATCTGTCATCCCCTTTGACTCGGTCCATGTTCCTTTTGTCTTGGTTCACTTGATTTATTCAAATAATCCGGCTATCTTCAAATTACCATGGAAATAGAACCCCTCTATCGGTTGATCACGTAAAAGCAAATTACTGTTAGCTCTTTCAGATAGAGGTTCCTTGGAGATTATCGACAAAGAATTTAAATAAACACTTAACGCGGAGGTAAAATCATGAGGTTCCAATTCAAAGCACTCGTATCGTTGGGAATGTTTCTTGTATGTGTCTGGGGACTTGCCGTTGACCTGTCGCCGCCACGCCTCTCCTCAAGCGATGTCATTCAATTGACACCGGCTAACAAATCCAAGATAGCAGGCGGATGGCTGGTGAAAACCCTCAGCGAGAAGCAGTACCGCCTCAAGAACTCAACTCAATTCTCCGTCGCCGCAGTGGACGCCTCGCAGACTGAGATGGTCGCTCTCTATTTCGCCGAGCAGCCTTCAAAGCAGACCTTGGACAGCCTGGCTTTCATTGGAACGAAATGCTTCACTGAGACCTGGATACCATCCCTGCCAAACCATCCGCACGGATTTTTGCTGGCCAAGATGCCAGTCGGCAAACTCAGCGAGACACTCGCCATAGCCGATCTCAAGCGCATCGCCTCCGTCTCGCGCGAGGACGCTCCGGTCAACAACGTGGCTTCCACCAGTGCCTTCACCGCATCGTCAGGAGTCTGGGCCGGACAGGCATGGGAGCTTCCCTACACAGGGACGGGCGTCACCGTAGCCGTGCTTGACTCCGGTCTTGACACTTCGTACGCAGGCACCGAATTCCCGGTCAACTACCAGGCCAAGGACTATTCGGCTTTCCCTGTATTGGATGACGATGTGCGCAACCTCGCCGGCTACGGGCATGGCACCCACGTGACTGGCTCAGTGCTTGGACGCGGTGTCCTTTCCGCCAACAACATCGGCAATGGCGGCGGCCCTTATAAAGGCATGGCGCCAGATGCCAATCTCGTCTTCCTCAAAATAGGAAGTGACACCGCCGGAGCTGGCTCAAG
>CAILAO010000522.1 GCA_903832105.1 uncultured Pseudomonadota bacterium
AGTTTAAAGAGGAGAAAAAAATGAAGACTTTTCTCAGAATCATTGTGAGTCTATTCGCAATGTCACTCATTTTTTCTTGCAGTTTAATCGCAAAAAAGAAGGACAAAAACTCAGCGAAAGATAACACCGAGATTAAAAAACCAGGAGGCGATGACCCGGTAGAAACACCTGAAACCCCCATGCAACTTACTGGGTTGCTCCATCGCTTTCAGAGTTGCGATGATGTTAAAAGATATTTTGAAGAGCAAATTATTGCACAAATGAGACGTGAACTTGACGACCGGATTGCCTGCATTCAGGAAACCGATCAGTGCTACGGAGAGGTCGTTATGGATTCTGCAGCGCCTGGAGGGACTGTATCTGCTGAGAAATCAAATTCCGCAGAACCCGCGGATTTTACGACGACTAATAATCAAGTTACTGGTGTTGAAGAGTCAGATTTCGTAAAAAATACGGGAACAAATATCTTCCAAATAGCTGCTGGTAAGCTCCAAGTTCTAAAAAGCTGGCCAGCAAGCGAAATGTCGCTTCTTTCGACAGTTGAGTTTGAGGGGCGACCATTTCAAATGCTTTTAACAGAAAATCAAAAACTCGTGGTGCTAACAACCCCCAAGATCAACTGGGAAACCGAGCAACCAAGCATTGGCGTTGAGGCTAAAGTGGGCTACATCGGTTCAGATTATAGACCCGAATACGACTATGAGGCTGTAGAAGTAGTCATTGTAGATGTGGCGAGTCCGACAACTCCGAAAATTCAATCTAAATTCCTTCTTAAAGGTTCTTTTATCAGTGCGCGTCGTATTGCAAACTCGGTTCGCATCATTCTTAATAGCTACTTAAGTTACTATAACCTGTTTAATGAAGGTGATGAAGATATGTACTTGCCCTCCTATGAAAATAATATATCAAAAGAAGAGCAAATTATTAGACTAAAAGCGCTCCATGAGAAGCGCGTTGCAAAGATCAAGGCCCAACCTCTGTCATACTGGCTCAGTTCGGATTCGTTCTTTAAAATCAGTTCTGATAATTCCAAAAAGCCGGTTTTAGACACGACGCAGTGCTCAAATATTTTTGCTCCCTCGATCCCGACAGAGTTAGGCTTGACAAGAGTTGATACGCTTAACCTCGATACCGACAACGTAACTGAAACTGTGTTAGTTTCCTACATCCAAGAAGTCTACGCCTCCAAAGAAGCCTTATATTTAAGTACCCCACGCTGGTGGTGGCAAAACGAAGAAAAGTCTACGGACGAAACATATATCCATAAATTTGATCTCACTAATGCTGAGAAAGCCGACTATTTAGCAACAGGAATTATTGAAGGCCGTCTTATCAATCAGTTTGCAATGGACGAGTTCAATGGAGATCTTCGTTTAGCAGCGACAGTAACGAAAATAAATCAAGATATCCCTGAAATATGGACTAGTCAGAGCACGGTCAATCGCGTCGTAGTTTTAAGTCAGAAAAATGACACTCTCGAAATCATTGGCCAAACGCAAGATTTAGCTCCTAATGAATCGATTCAAAGCGTTCGCTTTGACGGTGCGCGAGGATACGTCGTCACTTTTAGGCGCGTTGATCCGCTGTTCTCCGTCGATCTTGCCGATCCAAAGAACCCCAAGGTGGTTGGTGAGCTAAAAATCCCAGGCTTCTCGGAATATATGCAAAAAATCGACGACAATCACCTTCTCGCTATCGGTCGGGACGCTGATCCTGTGACGGGAAGAACGAAGGGTTTAAAACTTTCTATTTTCAATGTTGCTGATTTAACCGCACCAAAAGAAGTCAAGACGTTACTTATTGAAGAAGGTTTCTGGTCTGACGCTTCGTGGGACCATAAAGCATTTACGTACTTTCCGGCGAAGAAACTGCTTGGTATTCCAGCTTCTGGATATCATGAAGTCGGTAGCTCTTCTACGCATTGGTGGGATGAATATCGCAGTACTCTTCTCGTTTTCAAAATCGACGTTCAGGAAGGCATCACTAAAGTAGCAGACATCGACATGACTGATATTTATGTCGGCGCGGAGCGAGAATATAGCTGGTGGTCGACTTCGGCTCGGGTCTCCCGAAGTATTTTTGCTGACGACTTTGTCTACGCCATCAGCAATTTAGGGATACGGACCATCGACGTTAGATCCCCAACAGTACCACTTTCCACGGTACGGTATGAGTGCGATGATCAATGCTATTCTTGGTGGTACTATTAAAAGCTTAACCACAGAATCAAATGCTACATCAAAATCCGGCGCATCTTTTATATAGCCCGCAGCATTTCTCCAGCCTTTTCTGATTAAGGTACGAACGTATCGCAGCCTTGAGGCGCTCAACATTCTTCTTCTTTGCTTTGACCTTTTTGCCAATTCGGTCAAAGCATCTCGTCAGATACTCATCCTGATCCTTGGTGTGGAGCACAATTACTACACTATGAGGTTCAGCTATTGTCAAAGAATTATTTTCAAATTCGTTTATTTGCCACAAGCGCCACTGTTTCATAGTAAACCTTGAAAGCAGTAGAACGGTTTTCGATATACTCTTTAACGCCTCGAAACAATCCCTCCTTCTTATCCAACAGAATATGATCCGAATAAGTTGAAAGCAGGGCCACATAGTCGTCACCAGAGAATTCGCGTTCCCAATTATGGTTGAAACGCCTGAAGTCTTTAAACCTCCGTGTTGTGCTAAAATACTCAAGTTGATCAGAGAGAGCAATCTCTGTGGTCGAGCGGCGGTCTCTGCCACTTGAAGTTAAAGATGGTGCCAACTTTAGGTAAATCTGATCCAATTCGGTCCTTGTATGCTCGTCAAAACTGGGAATATTTGAAAGAATTAGGAATACGCCGTCATCTTGTAAGCATTGCCAGACTTTCTCGTATCCGATTTTTGGATCTACCCAGTGAAAGGCTGTTGCAGAGAAAACAAGATCAAACGCGGCTTGCGGAATAAAGTGCTCGAAGGATATCAACTCGAAAGTCGTATCAGGGTCGGTTGCACAAATTTTAGCGCATTCGAGAAGATCATCCGCAATGTCGATGGCATGGATTTTAAATCCTAGGTCTTCAAAAGTTCTAGTCGCAATCCCGGTACCGCAACCAATTTCAAGGGCATGACTTCTTGCCGTTAGATTACATTCCAAACAGATCCGTTTCACAAGTTCAACGGGGTAACCAGATCTTATCTTGTTGTAAGTTTTGGCTGTGCCTTTAAAAGCTGTTTTCTTATTTCGATCTATTGATTGAGTTAATGACGTCACGTGGAACTCCAGTATCATTTGTTTTGTAAGAATTTTTGCCCTTGAAAGTGTCATTTTCCGAGGGAAGCGGCAGTGTCAATGATAACATCTTTTACCTTTTTTTTTATTAACAAGCACCTGATTTTCGTTTATTTTCAAAGCATATATGTTCCAAACTGGAGAAATTGTGCCAATGCATAAACCAAGTATTGGTATAACGACGTTAAAGATCCAGGAGAGAAAGAAAAGAAGATCGAGGAAATGTTTGGTGCATACCAAGACATAATGAAGAATCCTGATGCAACTGATAAATTCTTTCAAGGTCATGCCTACAAACGATGCGCATCTTTTTTCAAAAATGAACCCGATAAGCTATTTCTCAAAGTTGATATTCCAGTCTTTGTGGCTCACGGAACTAGTGATCAATCGGTGCCCATTGAAAGCATTGACTACCTTCAATCCCAACTGATCCTTAATAGCAAAACAAACGTAACGATAAAACGATATGCTGGTCTTGATCATAGTTTTTGCGATTTAATTGATCCAAAATGTCCAGATACGTCTTATCATCAACCCGAGGTAATGAACGATTTCCTTAAATGGCTTGAGAAGAACTAGGAAGAGCATGGAAAAAAAACTCATCACTGATCTCCACGAGATCGTATGGAAAGGCAAGCAAAACCGCAAGATAGGCAGAATCGCAGAAATTCTCAAAATGCTATTCATTATTATTGCTGCCACCGGTTGCACGAAAAGCAGACTTGAATTCGATTCGTTTACGCCAACCTCTTCGTCATTTGTCTACAACAATAGTGATGCCAAAAAGTTGAACGAACTATATGAATTGGTTCAACCTGAAAAGTTATTTGATCAAACCGACTCGGAATACCTTAAAATAATGAAAGTAAGTCATTTCGTTTACAGCTTTTCAGAGTATGATGGCAAAGATAACCTTTCCGCGTCCGATCCAATATCTCTTTTTCACGAAGCCAAAAAAGGAAAAACCTTCAGATGCGTAGAATATTCTGTCCTAATAGCCGGCATTTTACAGTCTATCGGGTTTTATGCAAGGGTGGTCGGCTTGAAAATGAAGGACGCGGATATAAAAGAAAGCGACTATGGTGCAGGTCATGTTGTTGCCGAGGTTTTCCTACCCAAGTATCAAAAATGGGTGATGATCGACGGGCAATGGGATGCAGTGATTGAATACGATGGTAGGCCTTTGAATGCTGTGGAAGTGCTACAAAAAATCCAGAATGGGAAGGACGTCAAGATCGTCGGAATATCTTGGAAATCAAAATTGTTTTTCCAGAGGCTTTACTACAAGCATTGGCTAAAGAGGTATCTTTATTATTTCGATACTTCAACGAGCAATGATCTTTTTTCTAAGGAGAAGAAAACCGATGACTCGACGATAATGCTCCACGCAAAAGACGCGAAAAAGATCTCGTCGTTTCAGACATCAATCGAACTGTCGATTGGCAAGTATACGACAAATGTCCAAGAGTTTTATCCGAAGATGCCCGATTAAGCAGATAATCAAACAGCAAAGGAAACAAATAATTGAATATCACTAGACGATCAGCAAAAAAGGGCGATATTGAGTTTGCAAGAAAGACTCACCACGCTGCCTTTAAAGATATTGTAATAAGGCAGTTCGGTAAATGGGACGAAGAACTACAAAACAAGTTTTTCAAGAATGACATCGCCTCTGATGATTTCGATATTATCCTGTTTGACGGAATTCCTTGTGGATATGCCTGTGTCGAGATCTCTGGTGAATTTGTTCATATTAAGGAGTTGGTAATTTCACCTGAGTTTCAGGGAAAAGGAATTGGTTCTTTGCTACTAAAATCTGCAATTGAAACGGCAAAGACCAAAAATATTCCAGTTAAGATAGAAGTTCTGAAGCAGAATCAGGCAAAAGAACTGTATTCCCGCTTCGGTTTTAGGAAGTACGACGAGACGGAAACTCATATTTTGATGATTTACCGTCAATAGAGGAAATAAAGCCGAAATGAACAATATTTTCTCTTGTCTATCACACGGCTCAGGCTTTACGAGCTATAAGACGCTTGTAAGCGTCTAGGCCGAACACTAATACAGTTAAAAAAAACGGTTGCTGGCTAAAGAGTTTAGCCTCTATAGTTTTTGTCCCACCAAAAGGCAGAATACTCTTTTGCAACCGGAGAAAAACCGACTGATTCATAGATTTTTGCGGCATGATAATCCTCATCAGCCACCATTACTAATTCCTCGATGCCCATATGATTCAATGCATATATGGAGCTTTCATACACCAACGTTCCACAGACCCCTTGCCGGCGAAAGTCTGGGTGCGTCTCCACAGATTGAAAACGCCCCAGATGCCCTTCACGATAAACCCCCAGATCCCCCACCAATCTATTTCCCAGGAATGCTCCAAACCATAAGCCTAAACCTTTCTCTGTCATTGTGCGATAACGAGCCATCTGCCGTTCCTTGAACGTCCGATAGGATGTCTCCTCAAATTCAGACGATTTTGACAAGATCTGCATCTCGGTAACTTCGTGCCACTCGCCTCTGCCTATCGGACGCACTTTGATTTCGTGATTATATTTACGTGGTGTTTGAACAGCATTAGCTTTTAATACGACTGAAAAATCAACCTTGAAACCGGCCGCTTTAAGTTCTTTGATTTCTCCTGCGCCAATTGACGGATCATCCCATAAAAACGTAAAGTGTTTGATGTCAGCGTTTTCTCCGAATTCTCTTTGAAAAACAGCCTTCCATTCATCGAGACATCCGTTTCTGGGGGCATCAAAAAAAAGTATCAAATTTCCAAACATGTATCCCGGATTTGACGGCGTTTTCACGACTAGGTAATCACCACGATCAACAATTATTCCGTCAAAACGATGAAAAATCATTTCAGTTCGGAAGCCAAGAGATAGGTTGTGTATGTTTTTCTTCACGTTTTTTAATCCTCGATCTTAAGCTTATATATTTCAAATTCTGGAGTCCCGATCACAGATCGAACAGTGTCAAGAACACTCTTCTTAAAAGAGCCATCGAAAGCAGTTATCCGCCGTGGAGTAACCACCAGGTTAAATGGCTTCTTTTCTCCGTCGATAATTTGGGTTGAATTGTAGCCAAACCCAATAGCTAATTTCCGGAGGAAATCGATGTGCTCTAGGTAATCAACGGGTCCTAGATGAAAAGTGCCTTGCCCTTGCCTCAAAAGCACACACGCGATCATTTCACCCAAATCTGTAACCGCTATTTGATTTTGAAAAACGCCGACTGTAGCAACCACTTGACCTTTATCCTTTAATTCTCGCAAAAATGTCTCTGTCCGTCTTTCTCCATAAGGAGACCAACCATGGACAGCGGAAAAGCGCAATATGCTAAATCTTTTACTCGATTCTCTCAATTCCATCTCACACTTCGCTTTATATTTTCCGTAGTCTGTCTGTGCGTTTGGTAGTTCTTCCTCGTCATGAAAATTAAGATAATTTGCATCGACCGCGTTCGCTGAAGAAGCGAATGAATAATACCCGTCATTAGTGTTAGAGAAGTTTATGAAATACTGATGTAAAGCAAAAGCCTCTTCATCTTCACCACGCGCAAGGTTAATAATCGCGGTTGGGCGAAAATCATCGGTGAAACGTTTTACATCATCGAAGTTCTTACTAGAAAGACATTTGATCTTGGTTTTTAGAATAGGTATCGTGTTCCTATACAGACCAACGACTTCGGTTGACGGGCGAGTCTTTGATAAAGCTGAAACGAGGTAGTATCCAATCCAGCTTGAAACACCATGAATTATTAGCCGCATTGAACCTCCATCAGTAAACCTGTTCTGGCTTTATTTTGAGGTGTTCTTCATCGGCAGCCAAAGGTTCAAAGCGAGCTTTAAGAGTCTCGAATGTTTCCTTGCTGATATATAATTCTTCTTCGCGTCTTTGAGAAGTTCGCTGTTCGACACGCGCAGCCATCACCTCCATTGAGCAATCGAGGTAATAGAGTCTCACTTTTGCCTTGGCAGACTCTCCCATCTTTCGTGCAAGATCTCTTGATTCACGAGACCAAAATCCAAAATCGAGAATTACGTCGGTTCCCAAAGATAAAAGTTTCAATGCATACCGCCAAATTACTTTCTCGATATTGTCAGCATATTCCCTGAATCTATCCGCGGGAGGATCGTTACCGTATAGGGCAACCATCCACTCATCGTGGGTAAAACGTGCCGCATTCTTCTCTTGCTCCAATCTCTTTGCAAAAGTGGTTTTTCCTGATCCGCAAAATCCATACACGAGATGAAGCGTTCCATGTCTATCAACGTTTGCCGCTTTTGACTTTTGATTGCTTTCCGGACGACTTTGCTCGGAAAATGCCATCAGTTGCTCAGAGAAGGCTTCATACGCCCATGGTTTTGCCGTTATGATATTGCCATCAATTACTACGTCGTCATCAACATAAATTGAAGACGGCATAACATTTTTTGCGAAGTCGATAAGCTCTTTGAATTCTGGACCACAAGCATATTTCGATACCGCCATATGTGTGCATTTTCGCTTATTTAGAAGACCAGCTTGGCCAAGTAACAGCGCACCGCTACAAATTCCACCAATGACTACGCTGTCTGAAGAAGACGCTAGATTTAGCAAATCGTTTAGATCTGACGAGCCAACCATAGAGCCAATATCTCCTCCGGGAACCAAAATATGACTAATATTAACAAGATTGGCGGCTTTAAATGAGCAATCAGCGTTGATCTCAAATCCTTCGGCCACTTTGACAGGCAAACCATTGGGACTAGCAATTATGACCTTGCAACTCGTTTCAAGCATAGAAACAGCCTTGCTGATCTCTTGAAACACACAACCTGGATAAAGCAGGATCAAGGCAATTCTTTTGTCGCTCTTATTCATCTAATACCCATATCGAAGAAAGAAATTCATAGCTGCTTTCACAGTTAGATCATTTCAAATTATCAACGCCACACATCGGAATCACGCAGCACTTCAGCGTTTAAACCAAGATCGCAAAACCACTGTTTCATTTGATTCTCCAGGAATAGAACCTCAGAAGCATTGTGCGATAGTGCTATAAAGCTCATTCGAGATGCCTTCAAATACTTCTCGATAGAATCGTTGTTCTGCCTCGCCCAATCACCATTTGTTCTTGAAGTAACTTCCCCTGTCAAATAAAGTTCAGCTTTCGCTGTTTCAGCATCTTTGAACAAATCAACATCATCTCCGCCGCCAGCCACAATTGCGACTCTTCGGAATTTTCGGTTCATGTCAAAATTCCAAATTTTCGGATTGACTCCAAAAATGTTTTGGCATCGGCTTATCAAAATCTCGCCAGAAATTGGACCATCAAACTCTGCAATTCTTCCAGCATGACCGACACCGTATTTGCCGAAGGTTTCCATATGCTTTAATCCAAAAGCCTGAAGAATAGCGGCGTTTGTACCAATATTCATTGAACAATCTGCCGGGGCATGAGCGTAATAAAGTGAATAGTCACGTCGTTTGATCTCGACCAATATTTCTGGGTCAATTGCCAGGAAGCCTCGGCCTCCCGTTTCCATGTCAAAATGGTGATGAGCAAAAATGAAGCCATTACGTTCATTCCTTGCAAGAATTGATTTCAGAACTTCCGGGGAAAAGAAACAGCTGCAGTGGGCCGCTTTTACCTCATAGCTACCTTTCAGCATCAGACCGTTCAAACCTTTTACATATTGTGGTTCAAAAAAACTGTTCCAATCAAAATTGGTTGTTGCGTAAATACGCTCGATCCATCGCCACGTTGGATCTTGAATGCCGTTCCAAATCGAATCAAGTTCAAACAACGCATCTAGTTTTTTCACTAAAATGTCGCGATTCATATCCACACCCTTTTGGTTTTAGATGTTACCCCTAAAAAGTTAGGCCATGATTGCCACATAATTCAAAATTGCCTCTGAAAATGAGTGATTACCGTTTATTATTACTTTGCTCACAATCTGCTCCTTTTGGACTCCCTTAGTCCATATTCTCCAAGCCGCATCGCTGTCTATTGTCAAGGACGTGGCCGAGGTTTTCATGGGTATATCCAGTAAAACCCATCCTGCACTCTTATATTGCAGTGACCAAGATTCTTCTATGATGCCAGATACATTTACAGATACGGAATCACCTTCTTGCGCTCTTACCTTTTGCAAAGCAAATGGAAAGCCAAGCGCGAATGTTTGCAAGGTCGGCAAAAAAAGATCACGATCATACAAAGGTGGATGATTGGTTGCATCGCGAAGCTGTTGCTGATGGTGCCACTTTTCCGTGTATTCACGAGCGATATCGAACCAGTTAGCAGAAACATCTTCGCCAGCCCACGCAACTCCGAAGGGAGCTTCGGCGTCCAGATCAATGCCATCAAAAAAATCTAACAATTCATTATCGTACTTTTGGATTAACTCAATCAATAATCTAGGACTCAGTCTCTTCATAGCATTAATCCATTCGACGTTAGACCCCTGGATCAATTCAACTAACTCTTGAAATGCCAACGGTTCAACCTTCTTCGAGAAAGGAAAACCGTCACGTTGTCGCGAAAGACGCTGCAAAGTTCCTGCAAGGAGGTGAGCTACGAGATCCTTGACGTTGCGGTTGGAATGAATTGTTGGTCTTGACCAGTCTTCTTTCACAAGGTCTTGTAAAAACTCATTTAACAGGGAATTCAATCTTCGGAAAGGGAGGCGCAAATCTACCTTGCGATTGGATTTTGATGGTGAAAAAGTCATTTATTACTCAACCTCGTTTTCCCTACCAATGAGAGAGTTGGTTGTTGTTATGTTTAGTAGTTTAAATTTAGTACCAAAATATTTTTGATTTGTGACTTCGCACATTAATTGGACAGAGGTGGTTGCTGAATCTTGAAAGGAAAGCTGCCCTCCATTATCAAATATAAATCCCAACTCATTCTCTTTGATTGATTTACCAAATACTTTCTTTAGAAAATCAATAGCCGCGGTGTTCAATGGAGCGTTTATGCTCAATGATTTTACTCCCACTATACCGTTTTCTTTTGCGTTTGGATTCATCCGTCGTCCAGCATGATCTTTCTGATCAGGATCGTATTGAATAAACCCCAGTTCGAGATCTGTACCTGGAATGGGCGGCAGATAGACCAAGCGAAAAGGAACCGAAAACTTCAGTAAACCCCAAAAAAGCTTATATGTGAAACGCATTGGGCCGTACGTATTGATACCTGAGTTTTGAATTTTTGCAGCAATATTGTCAATTTCTGTCGTTGCAAAGAAAATGCAGTAGACTCCGCGTTTACTGTTCCTATATTTTTCGACCCAGTGTGGCGTCCAGCCACCACCATCTTCAGTCAACAACCTTACGATTTCAAAATATTGTTTACCAATCCAAATATTGGAGGCCTTAAATCCCTTAGTTCCCTTTCCTTTGTTGGGTTCAAAGGGAAAACCTAGCGGTTCTATCTCTGCTTTCAACTTATCCAGCAACGTTTTATCGTTGTCGATATGAACTACAATATGATCAAAGTGCATAGCAAAATCCCGTCATATAAAATTAAAAATTCTCAACCAAATCTTTTCGCCATTCAGGGGCATCGTATGTATCAGCCCAATATTCAGTTGCGGAAAAAATCTGATTTTCAGTATTTATTTCAAAAAACGACACGGCATAAAGCGTCATTTCTTTGCCGTCAGGCATTTTAGATTCGATGTAAACGGTGGTTGTAACGTGGTGCACATGGTCCCACTTGTCATACGAATATTGATGGTTCTGAATTTTAATCTTGTGAGTACCCGGATACCGCCGATTGAGTTCAATAAAATTATCTGGTCCGACGATCTTTTCTCTCGATTGAGGCCAATAGGCTTCAAATTCTTCGGAAAGAAGCCTCCTGGCGTTATCCCATTTGCCTTCGTTGAAGCAGTGCCAAAGTTGAGTGGCGGTATTTATTGCAATATCATCTTTTTTCAAAGACATGACTCCTATATTGGGAAATTACAGACCTGTCGCAAACTCAATAAAACACCTGTCTTTTTGTAAATAATTGTTCCAAAAAATCCTCATCGCACGATTCATGCCATAGTTTTTCTTGGTAACCCGAATCTTTCGCAATTTCGCCGATCCGTCCCGGATTATATTTTAAGACTCGCTCCGTCACTTTCTGAGATATCTCGTCTTCATATGCTTTTTCCGGAGAAATAATCTTCCAGCCTTTGTCTCTTAATTCGCGGACCAGATCTCCAACAAAAAGAGCGTTTAAATCATTTTCATGCAACAAGATGATGTGGGCGGGAGATCGCCCCAAAACGTTGGCGGCCATTTCATCATAAAACTCGACACAAGCAAGCAACACTTCAAGATAAACTTCCTTTAACTTGGAATAATCAACTTTTTTTCCACATTGAAGAGCCTTTTGAAGGAGAAAATCCATATACCAGTCGTAGTTATCAATGGTGATATAGGCATTTGAATATCCGAGCAGCTTTAACTTGTCTCTGACCGCATCTCTTTTTGTTAAATCAGATCCTTCTCTAAGCATTGGATATCGAAACCAGCGAATGAAACCAGGTAAATTTCTCAAAGTATGATCGGCGGTCAAAATGTCGTCAATGTACGCCTCAGTGTCGGTAGTATTCAAATCAAAATGGCAGTGGGTATGATTGCCAATTATATGTCCAGCAGAAGCGTACTTTTCAATTCGCATCAACCCTTCGTCATTTAGATGAGAGCTGATCACAAAAAAAGCAACTCGTTCGACGCTTGCGGAAGACAATGTCTCTATTAAACGGTTAGCCCGAGTTGGACCGTCAAACAATGTCGTTGCTGGCCGAGGCGCGTCATCAAAAGTAATTGCAATTTCTTTAGCGACAAGATCACACGAAAAAACAGTAGCCAAAAGGACAAAAAATATATTATTCAAGCGCATTACCATTTGGCGACCTCCACAAGATAGCTAACCACATAAATGGGACAGTCCATTTATGCAATTCTAGCTATGACCAACCATGCAGAATATTAGAAATTACCCGTTCAGTCAAAATCGAGTATTCAAATTCATCGAAGCATTTGGAAAAATCATTGAATCTTCGTTCATTTATGTCGAGCGAAGCGTCGGTAACGACTTTTGGCCAAAAACCCATCTGATAGGAATCTAAAGCTGTTGCATAAACACAGATGCTCAATTGATACCCCGTCAGCACAACCATATTGACAGACAGTTTTTTCAAAATATTTTCTAAATCTGTTTCAAAAAAAGCGCTTAGCCGAGTCTTTGGTACCAAAATATCATGCGATTGAGGTCTCAGTTCCTCCAAAACTTGAGCATCTTCGGAGCCTTTAGCACTCCAAACTTCTTTATTTCCAATGGGCAGGGTCGTTCCATCCGGCTCATGCTCAATAACAGAAAAAATAACAGGATGTCCGCGCTCTCTGAAAACGGTTGCGAGTTTCTTTAAATTGTTAATGACCTTTCGCCGATCGGGAAATATTTTTATTTCATCTTTCTTTTCGACGCAACCCTTCTGCATGTCGGTTATCAAAAGTGCTGGTTTTATTTTGCTACTCAAATCTTCCTCCCGTCAGATTTCATCCTTCTGCCTTCGTGAAAGACCAATGTGTGTGAATAATGCGCCAACCGACGGGGTCGCGCCTATAGACCTCGGTACAATTCCATCGGGATTCACCCTTTTTGTCGGTGAATGAAATATAGTTGAAGGTCAGAATAGCCGCATCACCTATGACCTGGACTATCGGGCTAAGCAGCTCGAAAGTATCAACGTGGATTTTTCCTCGAAGACCTTCATAATATCGAGTCAAGGCTTCTAGACCATCAATTCGATGTTCCAGAAATGGGTCAAAATAAACCACATCGGGCGCACAAATCTCCAGACAGCCTGATGGATCACCCTGTCCCCAACGCTCAAGAGCCGCCTTTTCCATTGCGATGATTTTATCTGAAATATTCACAACGCCTTCTCCATTATCATCACCTCTGAACGCACGTGATCATAACTGAAACTGCTCCGCCCAGCAGACCCCAACGTGTCCCGATCGGCAAACTATTGATCTGACCCAGGAGGTCCTCCGAAACGTCGACAGCGATATGAGACGTGATCTCATATTTGTCCCCATTCGCTCTAATATTGTGTTCGGCACCCTGGATATTGATTAGGCTTTTCTGTATCAATTCGTAGTCTGAAAAGAAGGTTTCGAATGGAGGGTCATATCTGTTCGGCGAATCCTGTTGACCAAAAAATGTATCAGTGGTTTCGCTACCACTCATCAGACTCGAATGAGTTCGCCCCGATCCGTAAGAAAAAGGAACCAGCAAACTTGGAAGCAAAAACGTCAACATCATTCTATTTCCTTTCACTTATCGAGATATTTTCAAAAACTTCGTTTTTATACCCTTTTCGTTAACATATTTTCTAAAATATTCCGTTTGCTGATGCAATAAATCTCAGCAAATGTGTCCTTGTCATTGGTTTCGGGGAAAACGCATCTGTGATAGCGTGAAAGATGTAGCAAAGATGTTTTCAATCACTGCATCAAAGCCTTAAATACCACCAACCAACTTAGTCCTGGTAGCCAATAACTGATTTTCCAAATTCTGCTTATTTCGGGGTATTTCGAGATGTGGCTGACCCTTGTTGAGCCAAATTGAAAAAATTCGACTTAATTTTTGTTTTTTATTTTCCCGAATTTCTCTGGAGAAGCAATAGGTTAGGATTTGGTAGCGGGGGTCGGATTTGAACCGACGATCTCCGGGTTATGAGTTTTTAAGATGTGTTTGTGTAATGTTCAGTAATTGTAGGATTATTTCAATAAATTCAGGCGAGTAGTTTTGATTTTAATGTCGTTCCCTTGCGGCCATTTTCGGCAATTTTCGAAGCTTCGTAGTCAAAATGTAGTCAACGAAAAGCAAACTCATTATTGCATTGTTTTGTTAACTAAGTTAACATCGGGGCGTTATGGAAAGAAGTCGAGAAGCGAAACAAATATTGAAGCTGGTAGCAGCGGGTTCCTTTCAAGTTACTGAGCATATGCTTATGCGAAAGGAAGAGCGGAAGATCACACGAGAGCAAATCATGTATTGTGCTAAGACTTGTATCCACCATAAATGGCAAGAAGACCGGCAAACACATCTTTTTATTGGTTATTTCGATGTTGAGG